>JBDSBP010000125.1:0-23697 GCA_039921525.1 Chitinophagaceae bacterium
TGTTCTTCATTTGGCCAGGATTTATTTTAGATCGGATCAAGGTATGTAAAAAATGGTTGATTATAAGACCGTTAAAAATCAGTCAGGGTGCTTGTGCTATCTTCCCCTCCTTTTTTAAGGAGGGGACGTTCGGAAACGATGCGAAGCACGTTTCTGATCGGGGGTGGTTGCTGCAGGGTGATCCATACTCTAAGCGCACAGGTTCCAACCGCATATGCCGGCTGCACTCCGCCGTAACCACCCTCGTTAAATTCCGCGCTGCGCAGCGGAATTCAACATCTAAAGGAGAAAGGTGGGGAAGATAGGTCGGTCACTGCGACTATATGTAGAATAAATATCCCTACCCTACCGGCACCTTCATCACCACCAGCAAATTGCTCTTATTCGCATCCACACTTAATTTTGCATGAATGGCCAGCAATTTTTTTTCCATCTCTTTCGAATAAAGAAAATTGTTAAGTTGTTTTATATTGCAGGTTTCAGGGTGAAATTGAGTGCTGTATACCAGGTTAGATTTCTCGTACCTGATATGTATATTAATGTCCCTCCCTCCACTCATAACCTGCGTGTAGATGTTTTCCTTGAAAAGCAGTAAAGCTTCGTGCCGCAATTGCATATCCAGTTTAATTTTTTCCACGTTATTATCGACCAGCATTTCAATGCCTGCATCATGTCGGTTGTTCAAGGCTTCAATAAATTCTCTCAGTCTTTCTACTGTTTTATGTGTGCTATCATTTCCCGGGTCAATGCTCCATAACATATCATCCATGGCTATAATCATCTGCTCACTTTTAACGTTTATCTGGCCGATAAATTCCTTTGATTTTTCAGGATTATTATCTGCCTTTAGTTTTGCCATCTCACTTAAGATATTGATATTGTTAAGTGCGGTGTTTACTTCCCGGTGCAGGTTACCGGCAATATTACTCCGCATTTTTTGGATAACTTCCCTGCGCTTCATTCTTTGCGAGTCTAACCAAAACAAAAACAGCATCAGCAACAAAAAGAGCATACCATAAAACCACCATGTTTTCCAAAACGGCGGGTTTACCCTGATAGAAAGTTTTAATGTTTTTTCGCCGGTTCTTCCATCAGCATCTACCGTATTAACCAACAGTGTATAGTTACCGGAAGGAAGATAAGAATATATAAGTTGATAATTCTGATCCACTGTTTTCCATTCTTTGTCCAAATTTTCGAGTTTATATTTTAACAGGTAACCCGAGTTATATGATAAAACGGAAAGGTCAATTGTCATTGAATTTTCTTCCGGCTGCAATACGATTGCTTTTTGATGCAGCAGCGAATCAACACGTAAGGACTTGTCCTTCACCGTGAAACCTGTAACCCGAAGATCGGGAAACATCGGCGACGTATTAAGTGCAGAAGGTAAAAAATTTATGATTACTCCATAAGTGCCGAATAACATTCTTTTGTCGGGAAGCACATAAGAGGCTCCTGGTAAAAAATAGTCATTCTCCAGTCCGTCGTTCCTGTTGAAGAGCAGGAAAACCCTATTGCTAACCGTTACCCGGTATATAGAGGTAGAAGTAGACACCCATAAATAGCCATTGTCATCTTTTTCGATAGAAGATATAAAACCAGACAATGGACTACCCAGTGTGTTAGTCTCCCGTCGAAGCCGGTTGTACACCATTAGCCGGCTTTCACAACCAATTATTACCAGGCTGTCATTGTAATCAAGAACAGAGCGGGTTGACTGCTCTGGCAATTTCATTTCCCCGGCGCCCCCGGTATGAAAATGGTGAACTATGCTATCATTTTCAGGGTTTACCATGTACGCGCCTTCCGTATTAGTAGCAATCCATATAAATCCCTTCCTGTCTTTTATGATCCTGTTTATTCTCACTGCCGGAATACCCGTGATTGCTGACATGCCATCATCAAATTTTTTTTTCCCTTCTACAGGATCCCATTTGAGAACACCTGCATCCTGGGTACCGAACCATAGCTTACCCTCATTATCTTCCAAAACCTGTCTTATGGTGTTATTTTTTAATGCAGGCGACTGGAAATGAGAAATCGATTTTTTGTGTTGGTCATATTTATATAAACCCCGATTTGCTATCATCCAGATGGTATTGCTATCAGCCGAACGACACATCGCCCAGATAACTATATTGTTTTTATCAGGTATCCCTTTAACCTGGAGTGGCACCTGTTGAAGGTTTTTATCAAAGCGGTAAAATCCGTCTTCCCTGGTGCCAAACAGGATACTTTCATCCTTGTCCTGCATAAAGCTAACAGGCGCACCACCACCTTGTTGCTTAGTAATATGACTGAGGTACCTGCTATTGGAGAAAAAATCTTTAGCGGGATTGTACCTGAATATACCATTATTAGCGGTGCAAGCCCACATGTTCAACTCCCTGTCTTCCATTAAACTGCTTATCGAAATATAGTCAATACCATGTTCTGATTCATACCCATTATATACCTGTTCAAATTGTTTTTCTTTTTCCAGGAACCGGGCAAATATTTGTTGCCCGATCACCCATATGGTGCCATCCTTTTGCTCAAAAAAACTGCGCACCTGGTGAAAGCCAATGCTTTGGATATTAAAATGGTAGTTGCTGATAACCATTTGTTGCTTTCGCATGTCATAGCATGAAATGGATGGAATATCACCAACAGTATTAATAAACCACAGCCTTCCGCTTTTATCAAAATATATGTTGGTGATTTCCCCGGTATCACCTAATTGGTCTATTATTTTTTCTTTTCCGGCATTGTTTCCCGCGTAACTCAATTGTTCGGATGCATTGTTATATACAACAAGTCCCAATTCATCAGCACACATCCAGTATTTTTGCGTACCCGGCTCCTGTGCAAACCCCTTTATTTTGAAATTAAGTTTCAGACCTGGGAAATTGTTTGTAGGCACAAACGCACGTGCTGTTTTAATGTAGGTAATCACTTCGCTGCCAGGCACCAGTAAAAAGATATTACCAGATTCATCCATAATTAATCTCTTAGATGGTGCATTCGACAGGAAAAAAGATTCGTTTTTACACCGGATGGTTACCCGTGAAAATTTGAAACTTTTTGTATTAAATATCCCCGCTTTTCCATTGGCGGTTAGTACCCACAGGTTTTGATCTTTATCCATCAGCAGTTGAGAGATGAGATTGGAGGGCAGGGTAGTACTATCATTTTCCCTGTAATGAAAGGTTTTAAAACGCACGCCGTCATACCGCTGTAATCCATCGTTAGTGCCTATCCAAATATATCCGTCCTCATCCTGAACTGTTGAATTTATCTGGTAGGAGATAAGTCCGGAGGTGGTGGTATAATGTGTAAAAAAATAATGCCTGGTTCGTTGCGTTTTCCCGGAAGATTGGGAGAACCCGGCCAGGCAGAACAATAGGGCAATGAGGGTTAATATTGATTTAGGCAAAAAAGGTTATTTGTAAATTCAAAAGTAATAAACCTCGGGCAGAAAATTGAGCATTTCGGAGGTAAGAATCGCATCACTTGGTACTGAGCAAAAATTTCAGTAATATGCCTGAATATTCTTCCTTCAAACCCGGCTCGCTGGTATATGATGAGCAGGGTGACTTGATTAATGCGCAGGGTGATGGAATTTTATATTCCAACAGGAAGTACTAGGCAGGTTTGATTTCCGAAGTTTTCAACGTTTCGAAAGTCTGGCACCCGGGTAGTTAAATTATCGTAACAATATAATAAACCATATGAAACTATATTTTCTCTCCACACTCGCATCAATCTTAATACTCCCCGCATGTATTACCCAATCGAAATCTACAAAAGCGTATGAAGCAGCGGGTTACAAACTGGTATGGTCAGACGAATTTAATAAAAAGGGTGCTCCGGATACCACCAAATGGCGCTATGAAAAGGGCTTTGCACGTAATGAGGAGCTACAATGGTACCAGCAGGAAAACGCAATTTGTGACAAAGGTAATTTAATCATAGAAGCGCGTAGAGAATCAAAACCTAATCCCGGGTATGTAGCCGGTAGCCAGGATTGGAGAAAAAAAAGACAGAATATAGAATACACATCTTCAAGCGTCAATACGTCCGGCAAACACTCCTGGCAGTATGGACGTTTTGTAATGAGAGGCAGGATAGACATCAGCAAAGGCCTCTGGCCGGCCTGGTGGACACTTGGTGTTAAAGGACAATGGCCCGCAAACGGTGAGATTGATATCATGGAATATTACAGAAAAAAACTGTTGGCCAACATTGCTTTTATCGGAGCCGATAAAAAGGCGCAATGGTATAGCACAACAAAGAACACTGATTCATTAGGCGGAGCAAACTGGGCCTCCAGGTTCCATACCTGGCGCATGGATTGGGATGAAAATGAAATCGCCCTGTATGTGGATGATCAACTGCTAAATAAGGTTGAACTAAGTAAGCTTGTTAATAAAGACGGATCAGGTGTTAATCCATTTAAACAACCTCATTACATGTTACTCAATCTTGCCATGGGCGGGCAAAATGGTGGAGATCCCAGTGATACCAAATTCCCAAACAGGTTTGAAGTTGATTATGTAAGGGTGTACCAGAAAGGATAAGCTGTAAAATATACGGTCACTATAAAAGCTGGAGCCGCAAACGTATGCGGTATCCGCAAAAGAATATCATAACCCGGTGTTACAGGGATTTTTTAAATTATCTGGGGAGTGAATTACACCAAAGCAAGTGTCCAAGTTTTGGACGATAGAACGTTGTATTGGCTCTCTTATAAATTCTGTTTGTTATTTTAATTTGCTTTATTAATTCCCTTTGCTCATAACAGTTTAAATTATATTTGACAAGGATTGTCATTTAAAGAAACCTACCCTCAAACACTTACGTATGAAAAAATCTTTTTTACTTATTGCTATTTTTTTATTCCTCGTTCGCTTTGCCAGCGCTTTTGATGTGCCTGGCCACCATGTTTTCGATTTTCCTGCTCCTGCGTCATCCATATCAACCGGGTTCTCATCCCTGGGCATAACGGTTGCCGGGGGGTATGGACAGGGTTCTGCGGGTAACCAATTTGAGTTCCCGGGTGGCATCTTTGTTGACCCGGCAGGTAATGTTTATGTAGCTGACGGTGAAAATAACCGCGTCCAAAAATGGGCTCCCGGAGCGCTGACAGGAGTAACGGTAGCTGGTGGCAACGGAATTGGGTCGGTCGCCAACCAACTTTATATCCCCCATGATGTATATGTGGACCAGGCCGGGAATGTGTATGTTTTAGATACATATAATCAACGGATTCAGAAATGGGCTCCCGGAGCTTCAGCGGGCATTACAGTGGCAGGAGGTAATGGACAGGGAAGCGGGGCAAACCAGTTTAACTATCCATCCGGATTTTTCTTTGATCCTGCCGGCAATATATATGTTGCTGACATCTATAATAACCGGGTTCAAAAGTGGGCCCCTGGCGCATCATCAGGCACCACGGTAGCGGGCGGTAGTGGATTTGGAGCTGCTGCAAACCAACTGGCAAATCCAGGTACCATTTTTGTTGATCGGGCAGGGAATATCTACATCAGTGACCAGGGCAATGTACGCATCCAGAAATGGGCTCCAGGTGCTGCGGCAGGTATTACTGTAGCAGCAGGTAATGCCTCTTTGCCGGAGGGGGAACGACTTTTACTTGGCGATCTTTTTGTTGACCTGCAAGGAAATATATATGTTTCTGAAGCCAGGGAACATCGTGTAGCTAAATGGGCTCCTGGTGTATCCGATCCCATTACAGTTGTCGGCGGTACCTTCGCCGGTTTAGGCGCGAACCAGCTGAATTTTCCTTCCGGTCTTTTTTTCGACCAGGCAGGAAATATGTATGTATGTGACTCCCGTAACCAGCGGGTTCAGAAGTTCCTGTCCGACCAGGCTACTTCCTGTTTACCTAACCTCATTTTTACCGCTCCATCCTGCAGCGCTACAGCAATCATTAAATGGACGGCCCTTCATGACACTTTCCCTGCTACTATTGATATCCCGGAGGAACTGGATCTCTCCCGCGGCAAACTTTATTATATAGGTGCATTAAACGGCCATGGTTACTATAAATCTTCGAACGTTTACACATGGCCGGTAGCAAAAGATATTTCATTCTATGTGGGCGATACCGGTACAAATGGCCACCTGCTTACTATCGGCAATGCAGCAGAGAATACTTTTATCTTCAATCTGCTGAAAGGGTCTGGCTATTCGCCGTGGATCGGGTTATATAATACCGGAAAGCAAGGCCAGTTCGGTTGGGTAAATGGTGAGTCTGCCTCTTATACCAACTGGGCGCCCAACGAGCCCAATAACTCTCCCGGAAACCCGCGGTTCATTAAAGAGCCTTATGTGCGATTAACGTCTGGTTATGGCACCTGGAACGATCAGCGCAGTGATGATGTTCCCTTTATCACGGAATTTGACGAGCCTCTTATACGTTACAAACAGACCTCTGGCCCGGCCAATGGAAGTGCCCAGTCACCGGGCGTTTACCAGGTATGCTACGAAATAACCAATAACATTACAGGCGAAACAACCAACTGCTGTTTCAGTGTTACCGTAAATTGCCCTACATCATTAACTGCTACTGACGGAAGTTCTTCGATCACAGATAATAATATCATCTCGGCAACAAATGGTGGATTAAGTGTAACAACTTCTCCCAATCCCAGTAGTAATTATTTCAGGTTGAAGATTGGCAGTAGTCGCGTTGAAAACAGCATGGATATAAAAGTTACAGATGTTCAGGGAAGGCTTGTTGAAACCAGGAAAGGAATAAAACCTGGCGAGACATTGCAAATAGGAGAGCACTACCGACCAGGGATATACGTTGCCCAGGTAACACAGGGAAGCAATAAGGTGATGATAAGGATTGTTAAGAAGTAGTGACTTTGTAAATATAAAAAGTCTTTCGTGCTTCGCTGAAATCTCCAGGATGGAGACAACCCGCATTCTGGAGATTTCAGCTGAAGCGCGCAAGAGTATGTTACGCCAGAACCTGCAACGCTTCGTTGAAATGACAAATAATCATCCTGTCATTTCGGCCAAAAGCGCCACAGCAGCTTCGAGGTACGAAATGTTCACGTTGAGTGGCAGCTTTTACCCCTAAGAAATAAAATTTCAATTCTTCCAATCTCCTTTTTTTATTACATATTCAAAGTGAAGTTGCTTTTGCCCGTTATAATCCAAGACAATTTCATTGACTTTTATAGCTCCAATTTTCATCGTTGCCAGTTGTGAACGAATGTTGGTTGATCCGATGTGAAAATATACTTTATCAACAAATTGAAAAGCGTAGTCGAGCAATAATTTTTTTGAAGATTTGTTGCACTGGCCTCCCCAAAATTGTCTTGATAGAAAAGTATAACCAATGGCTATACTTGTATTATCAGGTTTATAGTCATAATATCGCGTTGAACCAATAATTTGATTGGACGATTTGTCTTTAATTAGAAAAGCTGTTCCCGAAGCAATTGCACCATCAAAATAAAGCTGAAATATTTCTCTTTTATACCGGTCTTTTGTCGGATGCTGTTCCCAGATTAACGGGTCGGACGCAACCAGGAAAAGGGCTTCAAAGTGAGAGTCGGCAAGCGGAACAAGCCTTAAAATATTGTCTTCACAGTTTTCGGGTTGCCAGTATATAGTTGTTTCAATCATATGGTGTCTTTTATTTTAAGCAAAAATGTCGTCTGCATTTTTGATGATTGCAAATGTATGGTCATATTGCCGGTTCACCTTTGCTATGGCTTCTTTAACTGTCTTTAAAGCGAGCGGGTAATTGTTATAAACTTCCATAAGCCTGTTGGTAATTTGCAGGGCAGATGTATCATTCATTTCAAATACCCAGTCATTAAAACCGAGGTCGTAATACATCTGTCCTTTAATGGTGTCGGTTGGCTGTCTTAAATAAAAACAGGGTGTTCCATTAGCCGCTGCAATAATGGGCGAGTGACATTCGAAGCTTAATATGGTATGAGCCTGGGCGTATATCGAAGCTGCCTCATCTGGCATCCAGTAATCGTGCTTCACAATAAAAGGCTTCACATCAGCAGGCAAAGGATCGATAAGCAGCTCATCCATAATATCTACCGCGTACGTCATTTCAGGACAAACCAAAACTTTATTCCCGGTTTTTCTAACCCATGTAATCATAGCTTCCCTTAGCTTGGCATGGTCCACTTCTTTAAACTGATCATTTACCGTATCTACCTGCTTAATTTTTTCATCGCTCCAGCCAGACCTGTTAGGGTTTATTTTATAATAGGGTGTAAAACGCAGGCGGGGAATGGCGCAAATAAATCTGCGTTTTTCCAGTTGATGTGTTTTTAAAAAAGCGCCGGCCTTCACTTTATCATGAATATCCAGAACAAAAGTGGCATCGGGTGCAAAAGCGATATGTTTTCCTTCGAGTCCATTTTTGCGCAATACATCAATGGAAGCGGTTTCCCGCGTAAAAATAAAATCCGATTTCTGAAGGAGCTCCTTTAAAGCAGGAGTTACTTCCTGGATGGTAACTCCAAATATTCCAAATCCTTTTTTTGTTTGCTGGTACCAGCAACGCAAGTGATCAGCAGCAACAACGGAAGGACCTGAGCCATGTATAAAAAAATCTGCATCTTTAAAAGCTTGTTTCACCTCTTCTGTTTGTGGAACCAGGTCTTTATCAAATTGTCCGTGTATGATTTTGATCCAGGGGAAATGTAGTAGCAACATTTCGTCCACCCTTTTACTTTCCGACTTTTTCCATAGAATAATTTGCGCACCAGGTATGCGGTGGTTTAATAGTGTTAGAAGTCCTGGTGTATGCGCGATGTCGCCAATATTTACATCCTGCCAGCCGGAAACAACCATTATAACAGGTTTCTTTTTGCCGGTAGAATTTGTAATAAGGGGCGCCAATAATGAGGCCGTTGAAAGTATAGCAGCTTGTTGTAAAAAACGTTTTCTTTCCATGATTTAGCGCTGATCAGGTGGATATTTATTATGCTTTTAATAGAGTGATAGCTTCCTGGTTACCCTGTTGAACGGCCAAATCAAAAACAGTCAAGCCTCTTGAATCCAAAATGGTTTTGTCGGCCCCGTGTTGTAACAAAAGCTTCACCAGGTCGTTCCGGCCAAACATGGTTGCAAACATTAATGCAGAACCGCCATTACCGTGTTGCTGGTTAATATCTGCGCCGTTTTCTAGAAGTAATGTGGCAATGTCGGGATAACCTTTAAAAGCAGCACCCATCAGCGCGGTGTTTCCGCCAAAATCAGCCCCATTTACATCAGCACCATTTTCCAGCAATAATTTAGCCGCTTCATACTGGTTATTATAGCAGGCAATGATGAGAGGTGTGTAGCCTTTCTCGTCTTTTACATGGAGATCTGCTTTTTGCCTTATCAATTCTTCCAGGACGGCAATTTCTCCTTTTCGGGCTGCCGGGATAACAAGGTCATTTATCGGGATCATAATAATGGGTTGAGTGTAGAATCTATTTGTTTCATCCTGCCAGTTCTCCTGGTGATTTATCGGCGAATATAAACGATTTGTAAAGAATCTCGTAAGTACAACGCGGCGGAAGTTGCCGCGATAGCAATCCTCCCGCTAGCAACGTCAGCCGCACCAGTTGCCCCGCTTTAGATTGGAGATAATTACATACTTTCCGTCCTGCCGCCATCTACCGGTAAATTAATGCCACTAATACCTGCCGCTGCCGGGCTGCACAGAAAAGCAACTGCTGCCGCAACCTCCGCTGCTTCGATAAACCTTTTGATTGGAATCTGGGATTCCATTTGATCCGAAATTTCTTTAATTGTTTTCCCCTGTGTTTGGCTACGAATGCTCAACGTAGAGTCCAGTCGCGCCGTCTTGGTAAATCCCGGCAACACGTTATTTGAGGTAATACCAAACTGGCCCAATTCCAAAGACAACGTTTTTGACCAGCTAGCCACGGCACCACGAATTGTATTCGAAACTCCAAGGCCAACAATGGGCTGTTTAACCGACGTACTGATAATATTTACGATCCTGCCGAAACCAGCTTTTCTCATACCCGGAACCACGGCCTGGGTGAGAATCTGGTTATTGACTAAATGCATCTGGAAGGTTTTAATAAACTGTTCTGTATCTGCTTCAATGATTGGGCCGCCTGATGGACCACCTGTATTGTTTATCAAAATATGAACATCAGGATATAATTTAAGGTAATTTTCAATCGCCTGTTTTACATTTTCATTATTGGAAAAATCAGCAACTATGTAACGATGCAACTGTTTTAATGAAGTGTCCAGCGATTCAACGGCTCGTTTCAGCGATTCTTCATTTCTTGCCATCAATGTAACATTAGCTCCCAAAAGAGCTAGCTCTATTGCTGTTGCGTAACCAATTCCCTGCGTACTTCCACAAACAATGGCTGATTTGCCGGTTAAATCCAGGTTCATATTTTTGGTATTTAATGATAAGGGGTGGTTGTGTAAAATTCGAGACTGCGGCATTATAAACAAAATGATTTTTCATTTAATTTTATTCTCGGTCAGCGCTCGTTTTAAACCTATAAGGTTTGAAGGCGTTGTGCCGGCACTAAAAACGCAAACCTTATAGGTTTTTTTGCGACATGTTTCTATTTGATTAATATTGAGCAGTCAATTGTCGGGAGCCAATGAACAGAAAAAAATCTTTTTACTTTCCATACGATCTTTAAACATTTATTTATGCAAATTAATTATTGCTGCCGTTTTTGCCTGAACATGATATTGATGTTGGCATGTGTAACATCGTTAATGGCACAAAGTGGCAAATCACCGGCAAGGGAAAGTATCGAATGGCTGGATGTATGGATGCCAAATACCAATGATGAAGTTTTGCCGCGGATACTCTTAATTGGAAATTCAATAACAAGAGGTTACTATCCTGAAGTTCAAAAAATTTTAGCAGGCAAGGCTTACGTAGCCCGTCTAACTACATCTAAAAGTATAGGTGACCCTGCCTTGTTAAAAGAAATCGAATTGATATTGAGTTATTATAAATTCGATATCGTTCATTTTAATAATGGATTGCATGGCTGGGAATATAGTGAAGAGGAATATCGTAAAGCCTTCCCTGCATTTATAAAACAGATCAGGAAAAACGCACCCGATGCTACATTGATCTGGGCAAGTATTACACCCGTCCGTACCAAAACCGACGCAAAGGCATTGGACCCAAGAACTGAAAGAATAAAAATCCGCAATCAAATCGCCTTGGATTATATTGGAAAACACCATGATATAAGAGTAGATGACCTGTGGGAATTTACCATAAACAATTCAACGTTTTACCAGGGCGGTGATGGCACGCATCCTAATCCTTCAGGCTATAAGGCAATTGGTGAAAAGGTTGCCGCGGAACTATCTACTTTGCTAAATGATAAGAAACTATAATACCTGCTACAATATGAAAAATAAACGCAGAGATTTTATAAAGCTTTCCGGTTTAGCCGGTCTCACTATAGCAGGCAGTGGTATACGAACTGCATTTGCTGCAACAGGGGATGATATTAATCTCACTGGCGCTACTGCTTCAACAATTCATTCATTTCATGTAAATGAAAAAATAAAGACAGATTATGAAGTGGGGTTGAACATTTTAAAACCTTCCAAAAAGCAGTTGGAACACGGATTGGAATTACATCGAAACTCGTTGGTGATCGACTGTTATGGATTCATGCCAAGGGCGGCCGTTGACGGGGCGGTTATTGCTGCTGCAATTAATGATGCCGCTTCTCCTCTTGAAATACAGGATTTGGAAGAAGATATGTCGATGAGCAGGTTTGTAATTAATGAAAAGGAAAATACAGAATTCAAAAATGCCTGGATGGCGTCCGGCGTTACTTGCGTAATTCAAAACGCAGGGGAAGAAGGCAATGAAGTAAAACGACTGCTTAAGCGTCTTGCCCATTTCACCTATACTACTGATATGATGCGTGACTTTATCAGCAGGGCTGTAACGCCCGATGACATCGTTAAAGCAAAAAAAGAAAACGGCCGGGTACTTTATTTTACCGGGAACGGGGTGCCTTTACCGCAGGAGATGGTGTCGGTAGAAGAAGAACTGAGATACATTAGGGTATTCTTTCAACTTGGCATCCGGATGATGCATCTCACTTATAACCGGCGCAATATGATTGGAGATGGTTGTGCAGAACCGGCAAATGCGGGGTTGAGCGATTTTGGCCGAGCCGTTGTAAAAGAAATGAACAGGGTAGGGGTTATTGTTGATATAGCACACTCGGGATGGCAGACCAGCCTGGAAGCTGCGCAGGCTTCACAAAAACCTATGGTTGCAAGCCATAGTTCGGTTGCATCAGTAACCAAACACATTCGTTCCAAACCTGATAATGTAATACGTGCCATAGCAGACACTGGTGGTTATATCGGGATATGCTGTATACCCCGGTTTCTTGGTGGTAGCGGGAATATTTCCGCGATGATGAAACATATAGACTATGTTGTTAAAAAATTTGGCAGTGAACATGTGGCTATTGGAACGGACGTCGCTTATACATCCACGTTTGCCAGGGATGAAAGCAGTAAAACTCCTGCTTACAGGAAACCAAGAACACGCTGGGAGGCGCTCTGGCCTCCGGACGAGTATAAGGAAAGCGAGGAGATGGTACAAAGTATGTCGTGGACTAACTGGCCTTTGTTCACGGTTGGAATGGTTCAGATGGGATATTCTGATGATGTCATTCAAAAAATTTTGGGAGGCAATACGCTAAGGGTGGCGAGGGCGGCTATGGGATGAAGGTTATCGTGTTACTGTTGTTTTATCAAGAGGTATACAGGTCGATACGGAGAAAAAGAATATCAAAAAAGCAATAAGAGTGACGGGGCTATTTGTTGCTGACTAGAATGGCTGTATAAGCACTAGAGAGAATGATTGCATTATCTTCCCCTCCATATTCAAGGAGGGGAAGATAGCAACATCCCCTTGAATAAGGAGGGGAAGATATGACCCGGTCATCAAACCGTATCACTTTTTCGAAGACTCCCGCACGATCAATCTCCCTTTGATAACAACTTCTCTTGGTTGAAAATTACTAGACTTTATATGCTTTAAAAGCAATTCACAACATTGCTGGCCAACTTCCAATGCGGGTGCTTCATAGGTGGTTATAGACGGAGAAATAATGGCTGCAAGCGGATCATTGGTGAAACCTCCTACGCCTACGTCTTTTCCAATTACAACCTTTTTTTCTTTAAGTTCAAGTACGGCACCCACCGCCTTTTTATCGTTAACTGCGAAGATGGCGTCAGGTTTATTTTTGTTGTTCCATAATTTCTTGACATCTTCCCTTCCACTCAACATGTTAAATTCAGAATGAATAATCCATTCTTCATTAACCGTTAGATTATATTTTTTTAGTGCATCTAAATAACCATTCACTCTATGTTTGATAATAGAAGGCCCATGGGGGCCTGTAATATGTGCAATATTTTTATAGCCACTCTTAATAAGGTGTTCCACCACCACAAAAGCTCCTTCATAATCATTTTGCATCACTTTAGAAGCATGAATGGATTCGGCAACCCTGTCGAAAAGCACTAACGGCACACCCTGGTTCATTATTTCTTTCAGGTGATCACACTTTTCCGGTTTCGAGGTTAGCGATACAAGTATGCCATCAATAGAGCTTAAAGATAAATCCCTTGCTATGATTACTTCTCGTTCCGCTGATTCATCCGTTAAATGAAGGATGATATTATAGCCGTTTTTATAAGCGATACTTTGTATGCCGGCGATAACAGTAGAGAAATAATAACTTGTAATGTGTGGAAGTATGACAGCTATATTGTGTGATGTGTGATTAACCAACCCGGTGGCATTAAAATTCGGACGATAGTTCAAATCTTTTGACATTTCCAAAACCCTGTTCCTGGTTTCTTCACTCACATCATACGAATTTCTAATAGCTCTTGATACGGTAGCTACAGATATATTTAATTCCCTGGCTATATCCTTTATAGTAACGGGTCGTGCACGCTTCATAGACAGATAGATAGGTTTAGTGACACTTAATTGTTTATGCAAGTGTGATAGCATCATTACCTTAAGGCTTTGCTATCAGCGGTCAGCTATCAGCTTTCATTAGGAAAGATATAACAAAGTGAGCTGCCGATAGCTGAAAGCTGATGGCCGATGCCAAGTTATCGAGAACGTTATCGGCTTTTTTTTAATAAAATTGAACCAATGAATGTAGCTTTCATTAACAATTAACAATAATTATTGCTAATTAGCCTGCCGGATTTTCCCAAGTATGAAGTGATAAACTGACTTTCAACGCAAAAATTAATATCAATGTACGTTTTACTCCCGTTTCAAATGATATCGGCACAAACCCTGAAAGAAATTAAAGGCAAGGTACGTGATGCCGTTACGGGCGATCCCGTTTCCCAGGTTAATATAATTGTAAGGGGAACAAATAGGGGGATAGCCACCAACTCAACAGGTGAGTACAGCATCCAGGCCAAGAACGGCGACGTACTTGTTTTTTCCATTGTAGGGTATGAAAATAAAGAGGAAACCGTAGCGAATCAACCTTCACTGGATATAACCTTAACACCGGGTGTTTCTAAATTAGATGAGGTGGTGGTGGTAGGATATGGTACACAGAAAAAGTCTGATCTTACGGGTGCGGTAGGATCCGTAAAGAGATCCCTTCTCCAGCAACGCCCCGCCGCCACGGTGGCACAGGAATTAGCCGGCAGAATACCAGGCGTGAATGTATCTGTTAACTCCGGCCGGCCAGGTGGTAAACCCACCATCCGTATCAGGGGTAATAGCTCCATTAGCATCACCAATGATCCGTTGTATATCGTAGACGGGGTTATATCTTCTATTGAATTTTTAGATCCTAATAATATCGCCTCAATAGAGGTACTGAAGGATGCTTCTTCAACAGCCATTTATGGCGCAAGAGGATCAAATGGGGTTGTACTTGTTACTACTAAACGTGGTAGCAGGGCCGGGGGAAAAGTAGAATATAACACGGAAATAAGTATCGGCAAACTTCCAAAGGAAATACGTGTTTTAAACTCGAAGGAGTTTTTTCAATTAGAAGATATCTCCTACCAGAACGCGCTTAAGTATGATACTGCCGGCTGGCGTGCTGGTGCCTACCAGGATCCTAAGTTGAAACGCACTAATCCCCTGCTTTTTGATGCCAGTGGCAACCCCTTATATGATACCGACTGGCAAAAAGAAACGATGCAGGATGCTTTTACACAGAACCACAATATATCCGTTACCGGTGGCGACGCGAAAAGTACCTATGGCGTTTATTTGGGAGCTGTAAAATCACTATTATCCAGTGTTTATCTCACTATGGCCGGATTCCCTTTGCAACTGGGAGCCGCCTATTATCAAAAAGCTGCTGACAAAGCCAGCGAAGTAATGCAATCCAATAAATATTCCTTGTTTAACTCATACAATGATTTTCATAACCCGGCCGTAGACAACACCGGGGAAAACATATTCCAGGTTCAGTTCACGGCATTGGTACTGCCTTCACTCTGGCAACAGGCCATCGTTCCCTATAATAAAGGCATCTCGGCTTATAGTGGCCAAAGCGGCGCCATATTCGCGGATGTAAATTTTGTCAACTCTTTTGAAAGCGGGGATAAACGCGCACAGGAAAGACAGTACTTTTATACAAAATACACGCTCCATTCCAACAGGTCAGTAACCATCGAACTGGGTAACCGTTATATCTACAAATTATTTGATTCCCTGGCACAAAACTCTACTGCGAGTAGCGGCCTTAACTGGACATTAATGCGTTTTCCTGAAATCTTACTGATATATGCGGAGGCCAGTAATGAAGTAGCCGGACCAACCGCTGCATCTTATGAAGCGGTTAATAAAATAAGGAGAAGGGCGTTGTTACCCGAGTTATCCGGGTTAACAAAAGATAAGTTTAAGGAAGCCATCTGGAGAGAATCATTTCATGAACTCTGCTTCGAAAACAAATCTTGGTTCAACATGGTTCGGCTTAGAAAGGCGTATAATGTTACAACCAACAACTTCGACAACTATGTTGGTCATAAATTCTCTTACGGTCCCGTTTTAAAAGAAAAAGAGTTACTGTTCCCTATTCCTACAAGCGCTATGCAAACAAATAAAAATCTTGTTCAGAATACGGGGTATTAAATTCGAAAACAAAATAAACGGGCCGCCTCGGGGGAAGGGCTTAAGGTAGAAATACCAGCATCAAGGCCTAACGAACATGGTTATGTGCTGAGGGTTAGTTTTAAATAAAAGGTGGGTAATACTGTCGATTTTTTCTAACCAGCCTATGATCGAATGGTAAGCTGTCGAATAAACCTATAAGGGTTGCCTTCTTGGTGCCGGCATTTTGGGTTCAAACCTTATAGGTTTAACCAGCGACTGACCAAAAAACAATACTTCGATCTGCTGAACACTAATTTTAAATCAAAAATTATCTAACAGATTTATATCTCTAACCAATTATGTCTAAAAATAAACTCACACGGCGGGATTTTGTTGTTAAATCAACGGTAAACCTTATTGGTGCTGCTATTTCCACGTCTGTGCCAGCCACTATGGTAAACAAGGCATTGCCGGAAAGTACCCACCCAGCTGCTGCTAACCAGGCAGATGATGCCTTTGCTGACGAAGTAAAGAAGTTACCCGTTGAAGAGCCATATCACTATCATAAGCAATTATCAGAAGGCCCCGTGCACATAAAGAGAAGAGACGGAACAATCAAACCGTTGGCCAATGAGATACTGGTTGATGAAAGATGGAAGATAATTGTAAAGACCGGCAATTCAATTATTCTCAAAAATGCCACCCAGGACTTCCAGGAATATCTTGACAAGTCGATGGGAACACGGGTAGAAATAGTAGAGCTAAATTCGCTTAAAAAGCTGCCGACCTCTATCATTGTCGGCACACGTGAACAACTGCCTGGCTTTGGATTGCAATTAAAAGGCTCCAAAGATTATGAAATTATAGTCACGCCCCAATCATCGGTTATTATATGCGGTTATGATGAAAAGGGAGCGATGTTTGGACTGTATAACCTGGAAGCGCGTATGAACTTCCGGGAAGCTCCTATAATATTGAAAGGTCTTAAGACAACGCGGCATAGCCTTTTCGATACGCGGATGGTTCTGTCATGGATGGGGTGGATGGAATGGCCCGATACATTGCTATCACATCTTGCACATGATGGCTATGACGGCATTTTTGCTTCAGTGTATGCCAACCCTACCGGCGATCGTACCACGGCAGAAAATTCCACGGAATTTTATGCCCGCCTCCTGTTTAAAGTGCGCGGGCAGGATCCGAAGGTAATCCATGAGCTTATCCATCGCGCAGCACGGTTCGGGATAAAAGTTTATACACCTATTGTTTACCAATACCTTGATACACCTGAAAGTGAAACAGGTTTACGCAACCTGGTACGCGCCATCGTTAAAGAATTTCCAGGAATAAAAGGATATGTTTTACTAACTGAAGGATTCTATTATAAAGAATGGAGAGCAGGCCATGCCGATGAAGAAGATAAAATAAGGGAGTGGGCCCGCAAATGGAGTAAGGCAGTAGCAATGGTGGAAGAGGAATGCCATAAGGTTGATCCGGCAATAGAGATTTTGCCCTGGGAATACAATATCGATTTCAGGCCACAAAAAACGGAACTGAAACGATATTTTATACAACAACTTCCAAAGGGCACCATTCCGCTGCTAACCTGGGAAAACGGCAAGGGCTTTGAGATTGATGGAATGAAGGGGTACCTGCGCGATTATTCCTTATCGCAAATTGGCCCGGCTGAAGTGACCAATGGTCAGATAGCTGAAGCACGCAGCAGGAATATGAAAGTGTATTGTAAAGTAGATACATTCGCGAGTTGGCAGTATGGTACATTGCCGTATTTGCCCGTTCCTAATCAATGGTTCGACCGGTATAATGCTTTAGAAAAATATAAAGTGAATGGCACCCTGGAAAGCTGGAGCAGCGGGTATAAACCAAACTTTATCAGTGAACTGAGGGCATGGACATGCTGGACCGATGCACCCCCGATGGAATCACTCCTAAATGGTATGGCTAAACGCATTTTTGGAGACGCGGGAAGTTCAAAGGCAGTTGAAGCATGGAAATACTTCAGCGAGGCGATCCGCCTGGTGCCTGACACAGGCCCTAATATGGGAACTAACAATGCTGTTGGCAATCCTATCTTTTTCCAGGTGCCTCCTTTGCGTACAGCCACTTTTATACATTCCTGGACAGACTTCGAAAAATGGCTGGGATACTTTGGGTCCGAGCTCAATCCATATTGGCCCTTTACGGTTTCGCGCATGGTTTTTTATCCTGATTTCACTAATAAAATCAACAAGGCAGAACAATATGCCCGAAGCGCAACCGGAATTGAAGCCGGTAAAGAAACGGAGGTCTTGCCTGTCTTTCTGAAATACCTGAAGCAGGCTGCAGATAAAATGGAGCAGGGATTAAAATTATATAGGGAAGCGGCGCTTGCTTCCAGTGCATCAAAACGGGAACAGGCAGTACGCGAGGTAATAGTAGCCGAACATCTGCAGCGTATGATGCTGAGTGATTTTGCGATCCTGGAATTTGAAAGCCTGCGTTTGAAGGTAGCAACAGCCACCGGCAATAATGCTTCTCTTTACGAAAAAATGGAAAGTATTTTGCGGCAAGAGATCCGTCGTACAGAGCTATCGCTGCTGGCGGCTACGCGTGATTCAAGGTTAGGTTTTCAGTTTGAACAGGACTATGTTTATACGCCCTATTCGTTAAAGGAGAAGCTGGCAGTATTAAAGGATACATTGGATAATCAATTGCCGGCTGCGCAGAAGAAGGGGTGATTGATGTTACCGGTACACATAATTTATATTAAGTAGGGAATATTTATTTTGAACCTTTAATAGGAACCTAAATCTCTTTTGTCATTTCAGCGAAGCGCTGTAGGTTCTTGCAAAATATACTTTGCGCGCTTTAGCTGAAATCTCAAGAATGCGGGTTGGCGCCATCTTGGAGACTTCAGCTCAAAGCGCCGTAAGGTGCATTTATTCGAAGTTGCTGTGGCGCTTTGACTGAAATGACAAAGGGGAGAGTTGAACTGTTTAACAAATCATCGTTTACAAGCATCCAAACATGCATAAAAATAAAATATCATTTTACTTATACCTTTTACTAAACCTCTTTTCACTCAATAGTGTTTCCATCACTCATTCGCCCAAACCAGGAAACATACTTATAGAAAATGAAAATGTTAAATACGCAATAACCAACTCGGGAAAAAACATCTCCTTCATCGATAAAAAAAATAAAAAAGAGTATCTATTTTCTGACACCGTTTCATATTGTGCATCCATTATACAAAAAGGAAAAATAGTTACCGTTACCTCAGTAGTTTCTAAAAACAACCTGCTCCATCTAACATTTGGTACATCCGGTGTTACCGCTACACTCCAGGTTACAAAATCAATGGACCGCATTTATTTTAAAGTGTTATCCTTAAAAGGAAAGGCTGAATCACTGAACTTCGTCAATATCCCGCTTACCTTGAAAGGCATGCCTGACGAACCTTTTGCAACCTGTGTTCTTGCCATGAATTTGTTTACGAATGTAATTCAGTTGCCGGCCCTGCAAACGCACCTGTGGGCATCCTGTTATAAAGCCCATGGTATCGAGGGAGCTGAAATTGCCATGCTGGGTGTACCTCAGAAAAAGATACTTCCCCTGATCCGTGATGTGATGAAGAATGCCAAAGAAATTCCCTTTTCCGATAAAGGCGGCGCATGGGCGCAATTACAAAAAGCAGGTTACGGTTCATATTTAATGAACTTCGGTTCCCTAACGGAAGAAACGGTGGACGACTGGATTGAAATGGTGCACAGTCTTGGTTTTAACCAGGTGGATAATCATGGAGGAAGCCAGTTTTTTAAATTTGGTGACTTTGAACCGAATCGTACTAAATGGCCGGAAGGGTGGGAGACCTTTAAGAAAATAAATGAAAGGCTTCACGCCGCCGGGATATCATCGATATTTCACACGTACACTTTTTTCATTGATAAGAAGTCAAAATATGTTACCCCAATACCCAGTAGAGACCTTGCCTATTTCAGTTCATTCACATTGCAAGAACCCATCAGTGCGAATGATAGCGAAATAATAGTAAATGAATCAACGACCAACATATCTACGATAACCGGGTTCTTTGTTCGTAACAGCATCACGTTACGCATCGGCGACGAACTGGTTGAATTCAGCGGCGCTTCAAAATCAGCTCCCTATAAATTCACCGGTTGTAAACGAGGGGTGCATGATACAAAAGCTGCAAAGCATAATGCTGATGAGAAAGCCTTCCATCTAAAAGAACTGTGGGGACTGTTTGCTCCCGGCGGAGAAACACCTCTCTTCCAGGAAATCGCCAGGAGAACGGCTGAAATCGTTGACAAGTATAAATTCGACGGCATCTATTTCGATGCTATCGACGGACCAGGTATGTACCTTGAATTTTATTCTTTGAAGGATTGTAAATTATATGGAAGTAAAGGGGAGTTTTTGCAGGACGTAATTATCAACGGAAAAGTTCCGGTTGTAGAGAAAGGAAATAATACTATCTCCTTTAATTGTTCTGCAACAAGTGGACTAAGTTCAAGGGCGGAGGTAACAATTATCGATGAAGGGAAACCTTTATAACTTAAACGTAAACATTCAACAATGACCAGGCACCAGGCAATGATCACCAGGATAATAACAACATTCACCGTTTTTATCGGGTCATTGATATATAGCGGATATGGCCAGGGAGTACCTGTTAATGACAGTGTGTATGCAATGGATGTTCCTCCCCAACCGGGAGAAGAGACCTGGCACTTTATTGAAGATCTGAAAGCGCCGCTCTGGACAAAACATCCCTGGAAAATGAAGTCTATCGGTGAGGGATACGCGAACCTGTCAGGTGGTGTAAAAATAAAAGATTTTTTTAACGAACCAGCGACCCGGCTGGCTACTGCTTATGAAGACCTGCGTCAATTCTTTAAAGCAGGTAGTGTGCCCCTTGATAAAGGAATCTATACAATAGAAACCGCTTTGGTGGAAGGTCTTATTGAAGAAGAGTTCCAGGTTGAAGTTAACTCTAAAGGCTGTCGTTTGCTGGCAAGTGATGTAGAAGGAATACGCCGCGCAATTTTTTATATAGAAGATAAAATGCTTTCGCTGGAAGGGCCGTTCCTGCCCCTGGGAAAAATAGATCGTAAACCTTTCATGCGGAGAAGAATCTCCCGTTGCTTTTTTGGCCCCATAAAACGCTTCCCCAGGATGCGCGACGAACTAATGGACACTATAAATTATTATCCTGACAATTACCTGAACCGTCTCGCACACGAAGGCGTTAATGGATTATGGTTAACGGTAGAATTCCAAGATCTATGTACAACGAAGTTTACTCCTGAGGCGGGGGTAAACGCAAAGCAACACCTGGATAAATTGAGCCAGACGGTAGCACAATGTTTACGTTATGGTATCAGGACCTACATTTTTTGTATCGAACCCAAAGCATGGGACCTGAATGACCCGGTGCTCAAGCGTTATCCTGAACTGGGGGGAGCTACCACCTATAATAAGATTTGCTTTTGTCCGAGCAGCGAAACTGCTCATCAATACCTGTATGAATCTGTCAATACCATTTTTAAGGCCGTGCCGGAATTAGGCGGCATCATTAATATTTCGCATGGCGAGCGGGCTACCACCTGCCTTGCCTCCGTTTCGTCTACCGGTACCATCGATGAGGCTCACCCGATTAATTGCCCAAGGTGTTCTAAGATCCCACCCTGGAAAGTCTTGTATCAATCATTATCTGCTATGGAAGAAGGCATGCATGCCGTGTCGCCCAAAGCCGAATTGATAAGCTGGCTTTATATGCCTCAACCGCAAAATTTTTATACGGATGACCCTCATGTGTTGGGGGAGTGGGTGTATGATATTCCCGCACATACTCCTAAAGGTGTTGTTCTCCAGTTTAACTTTACATCGGGAGTAGAACAAACGAGGTTTGGAAAGCTGCTGGTTGGTGGAGATTATTGGCTTTCAGACGCCAACCCCAGTGACCGGTTTGAGCGCATTGCCAATGTAGCACGTAAAAACGAAACGATGGTATCGGCAAAGATCCAAACGTCTAATTCACATGAACTGGCCACTGTTCCTTACTTGCCCGTACCCTCCCTGCTGTATAAAACCTTTGCTGCCATGCGCCGCCTGGGCGTTTCTTATACCATGTTATGCTGGTATTTCGGCAACTACCCGGGCTTGATGAACCAGGCGGCAGGCATGTTATCATTTGAAAATTTCCCTAAAGATGAAACCTCTTTTTTGCACGACCTGGCTTCAAAATACTGGCATAAAAAAGATGTACCTGCTATAATAGATGCCTGGAAAAATTTCAGCACCGGGTATGAAAACTACCCTTTAACGAATATGTTCCAATACTACGGACCAATGCATGACGGCCCCGTTTGGCCGTTGTTGTTAAAACCCCAGGATGCGGTTTTATCACCAACCTGGCAAATAGGCTCGAGCATCACCCGCAAACCATGGCCACCCAGTGGCGACCGCATTGGCGAAAGTCTCGGAGGAGTATTATCATTGAAAGAAACGCTGGAGCTATGCCGGCGGATGAGCTCATCCTGGGATAGTGGCATTGCAATTTTTAAAAGACTGGAACCTGGATATACGAATGAGAAGGATCGGATTTTGGATATTGGCGTAGCCAAAGCAGTTGGCATTCAATTACGCAGCGGATATAACATTCTTCGTTTTTATATGCTACGCGAAGAAATGTTTCGCCAAAACGGCAAAGACCGCTTGATTATTTTAAAACAATTAGAAGATATTATTAAAGAAGAACTGGCACTTAACAAAGAACTGGTAGAACTTTGCCAGAATGATTCCAGGCTTGGCTTTCATTCCGAAGCGGAAGGGTATAAATACTACCCGGAAAGAATTCAATGGCGGATGAAGCAACTAAAGGGTGTGTTATCGAATGATGTACCGGAGCTGAAAAAATTGATCAATACTAATCAATTGCTTTTCCCGGAATACACGGGTAAAAAACCTGCAGGGCCATTGGCTTATTCGGTGCGTTCCCGAGGAAATTTATCATTAGCAGATAATACATGGCAGTCTTTTAGTGCTGGCACTAAACAGTCATTATTAAAATGGGTGAGTTCTTATGATGAAAAAAACTTGTATATAACCGTGAGTGATTCTTCTTATTCAGCTGATTCGGCATTATCATCACCGGTTGCCAATATTCAAATCAGGATAGAGCCACGGCGGCTTTTCCCGGCCAGGCGTTTTACGTTTATTGCAAAAGATATGGAAAGATCGCCGGTGGAGAAGAAGTCGGGAGTTGTATATACAACAGTACGTGTCCCTCTTGAAAAAATTGGGTTAAGCTTTTCGGATTTACATCCTGTTCGATTAAATATTCAGGTAAATAAACAAAAAGGAGATGTAAGTTCATGGCTTGTTGTTCATCCCCTTACGTCGAGGCTGGAGTTGGGATCAGACAACCCTGCAGATCTTGGCTGGTTAATGTTTCGTTGAAAGTAGGGTGATGCTGCCGACCAAAATGAAGGCTGTGAGGTCTTCAAGACCTCACAGGTCTTGAATGGAGGCATCTCCCCGTATTACAGACC
>JBDSBP010000126.1:0-9606 GCA_039921525.1 Chitinophagaceae bacterium
CAAATATATTTCGCAGCCTTAAAGAATGTTCGAAATTAAACGGCGGCTCCGGTAATATAAATTTGAATATGCCGACTACCTTCAACTGATAATAAAAGCCGGTTTAACTTGTCAAAGTAGAATTAATGGTTAATGGTTAATGATGAAACTCATAGGCCTTAGAATCCTATGAGTTTTTAAGTTTAATAACTAACTGCAATTAACCATTAACCATTAAAATCATTTCCTCGCTCTCTGAAGTTGCTCACGACCAAGATACACCTGGAAACCAATACGTAAATTAAACCCCCCGGTTCCATTAAGATCCTGGATAGCGGTATGTTTATATCCGGCTAATCCTTCAATAGAAACATTTCGATTTATAAATGCAGCCACTCCAGCCCCTAAAAAATATTGTGTGCTGTTGTAGGTATCAGACCCGGAACTATTCTCCGTTTTGTTTGATTGAAAACTTACATCAGCATGCGCGAACGGTCGCACATTCATTGTTCCGAGGTAATACCTGCCAAAAGGGCCTACACCCCAGGCAGTAGTTTTAGAATTACTGATCTTTGAATAATCTAATGTCACATTTATTCCCCCCGCAAGGTTTTTCATAAAGAAATACCCTGCAGATGGTGAAAAGGTAACCCTTGTGTCATTTGTGGCCGTATTGAGTCCAACATTGCCACCAACCAGCCAACTGCCTTTTTCAGTTTGTGCATTAACTCCCAAACTTAAAAATAATAGAACCAGTAAACCTGCTACATTTCTTTTCATGGTAAAATTTTTAAAATTGATTAATGCTTGTATGTCCTGTCTATGTTGTTTCTTTTCATTCGGCATTGCAAAAATACTGTATCCCTTTCTTGCTTTATTCAACTAAAACTGGTTTTACTTCATAAACCGGGCTAAATAAGTAGAGTCGGCCCGTTTTAATTTCTATACATTGAAATCTTTTTCGAAGCCGCTTTCCTTTTTTAAATACTTTCCCTTCACCAATCTCGAATAAATGACCTTCCTGCAGTTGTTCAATCAGGATCAAACCGCTTTTGTGTGTATCATATTTTTGCAAAACTCTCATCAGCGCTTCATCCGCACAACTACTCGCGGGAAGATTATGCAAAGAATGTTCCAGCGCAAGCTGTATATCCTGCGGAAATATTTTGATAACAAGGAAATGAACTAACAGATCACGATAAATTTGTTTCCACTCTTTTCCGTGCGCCAATACACGGTTACCGAATTGTAAAAACGTAACCAGGTGTGCCAGTTCATGAATCAGTGTAATAAGAAATGCATAGATGTTAAGGGTGCCATTAACACTGATACGATGATTTTTTGCACCTATTGCATGCCGGTAATCGCCTAGCACTGTTTTTCGGCTTCTCGTAATAGTTAGATGAACCTTATAGTGCTTCAGGTATTCGAATACCAGTTGTGATGACCCTGCAGGGATATACTCCTCCAGGGAAGAAAGAGGAGCTTCATGTTTAGGCATTCTTTTTATGCTTACTATTTTTCATAAGAATGGAAATCTCCAGGAAAGTATACACCAGGTATAAGAACATCAGGGCGAATACTCCCCCCTTATTAACAGCCTGCCTGGCATTAAATATATATATGAAAGCAGCAATTATACAAACAAAAAATTTGAGTAACATTCCGCTATAAACATTCTTGATAAAACCTTGTGTGTTACCTGCAATCATGGCCTTTCGATATAACAGGAATGAAAGTAAGGTTACCGCAAATAAAATAATGTTTCCAATAATAAGCACTGCCTGGTCGACATGAATTTTTTCCAGGGTTTTGCTGAAAACAACAGGGAAAACAGACACAAGGATAAACACTATAAGTATGGGGCGAAAGACCTTTATCACACCGGCCTGTTTTTGTTCATTCATTTTCTGCTATTCGTTTCTTTAATCAGCTTATAAATCATCCCTACAATAACGAGCAAAGGTATAACCCAAACCGATACAGGAAAAGAAAAATGCAGCCATCCATCGAGCTTAAGACCGATAAATACCGATAAACCGATAGCAACGAGGAATTGGGTAGCCATTCCTGCGTACTTCATTAGATCGCGGTTTTTTGAGTTACTATTCATTTGCTTTCAGCTATCGGCTATCAGCTATCAGCTTTTGCCCTAGAAACAAAATCAAATTTGACTGAAGATGTTCAATTACGTTTTCAAAATGAGTTGACTTATATTCTTTGTTTCTGATTTTATTTCTACTAATCTATAATAGCTGACTGCTAATAGCAGATAGCCGATAGCTGACAGCCTTCCCTCACTCCTCAATCTTCTCCGGCACAGGTATATTCAACAACATGGTATCTAACTTCATGGTAGCATCTCCTTCTAAAACATTCTTAAGGTTACTAATGTATTGATCCTTATAATGCATTGCCTGTTGCAGAGAGTCTGTCCGAATCTTTAATTCCCTTAACTGCCGGGTACTACCCGTATCTCCATAGCCCGGAATATACAACTTCATTGGAGTAAAAACGATCAATGCTACTGTTAATCCGGTTAGCAATACGAAAATGGTACTAAAAACCGTGTAAACGCTAAATCTTGATAATTTAAATGTCACTACCTCTTCATACGTATCATCATTCATTATTACCAGCCTGTAGCGGTTCCTAAGTCTTTTCAGGGTGGTATTGGCATCCAGTTTAGCCATATTGAGCGTCTTAATGATTTAAAGGTACAACTTACCTATCTTCTGCTAATATTGTTGAAAAATATTAGCTTTAACGTACAATAAAAACCGCAGCATAATAGTTAATTAGGCTTTAGCCGTTTCCGCCATAAACAAGTGATTTGAAGAGAATTTCTATTATAACCATATTGTCATTTCTTATTATTCATTCCGATGTAATCGGCCAGCCCAGTCTTAGTTTCGATTTAAAGAAACCACCCAAATTCGAAAATAAAACGCTGGCGTCTGAAAAAACGGGGACCAAGAAATTTACCGTGACCCGCCACTTCCTTCAGAATACCTTCACCCATTATAATTATTATTTTAATGCCAATAACCGCCTTAACGAAATAGTCGCACGTGCAAAAACCTCGCTAAAAGATGATTATACCGAACTGCTTCCTTTTTATAATTATACCCTCCAGGCAACCGCTGCCTATAAAACTGATCTTGATTCGGTTATTTACAAATCTACTGCCGGCGTATTAATACATGATCTCCGGAACGACTGGATTGATAATCTATATCTACTGATCGGACGGGCATATTACCTGCGAAACGATCTCGATTCCGCCTATCTGACCTTCCAGTTCATTAATTACACGTTCTCACCCAAAGAAAAAGACGGGTATAATAAAGTGATCGGCAGTAATCAGAATGAGGGGAGTAATGCCTTCTCCATCTCCACAAAAGAAAACCGGAACATTATAAATAAAGCATTTAGTGAAGCTCCCAGCCGCAATGAATCCCTTGTCTGGCAAATCAAAACCTATCTCGCCAAAGATGAGATGGGCGAAGCTTCCGGCTTAATTGAAACTTTAAAGCATGACCCCTCCTTTCCCTCCCGTTTAAATACTGACCTGGAGGAAGTGAGGGCTTTATTTTTTTATAAACAACTGCTCTACGACAGCGCAGCTTTTCACCTGGAAAAAGCCCTGGACAACGCGGAAGACAACCAGGAACAGGCAAGATGGGAATACCTGATTGCACAGTTATACGAACGAACCGGTAAACACGACCTGGCAGAAAAATTTTATAATAAAGCTATACAGCACACCATAAACCCTGTGCTGGAAGTATACGCCCGGTTAAACGCCATTCGTCAAAATAAAAACGGCAGCGAAAAGGAAATCCAGGAGGCTATAGATGCCCTGGTAAAAATGGCCAGAAAAGACAAGTATCTTTCTTACCGTGATATTATTTATTATACAGCCTCGATCATTGAACTGGAACGTAATAAGCCCGAGGCTGCTAAATTATTACTGTTAAAGAGCATTAAGACAAATACCAACAACATCGCGCAAAAAAACAGGTCATTTCTTGCCTTAGGTGACCTGACATTTAACCAAAAGTTGTACACGGAGGCAAAAAATTTCTATGATAGCGTTGATGTTCAGACAGTTGCTGCTATATCGTTAAAAATGTTTACGGAAAGAAAGGCTGCCCTGGAAAAGATTGTGATGCAGACGGGGGTGTTGGAAAGACAGGATAGTTTACAACGCATTGCAGCCATGCCAGTTATTGAAAGAGACGCTTTTATAAAAAAACTGGTGAAACAATTACGCAAACAGCAGGGAATTAAGGAAGATGATTCAGGCGTTATAGATAAAGGTACTTTCGGAAACAATAAGGCAGAAGATCTTTTTAGCAACAATACCAGCAAGGGAGACTGGTACTTTTCCAATCCTTCGTTAAAAGGCAAGGGGCTGAATGATTTCAAAGCCAAATGGGGCAACCGGTTAAACGCAGATAACTGGAGACGACTGGCGGCGTCGGCAAATTCCCCGATGGCTCAGCAACCCAAAGGAAAGGGCTTTGTTAAAATGTCTGACGCCCCCGCTGTTACGATGGAAATAAGTTTCGAGTCACTCCTGGGTAATCTCCCAATTACTCCGGAAAAACAGAAAATCTCCAAAGATTCCGTAGAAAATTCCCTGTTTGAAGTTGGTAAAGCCTATATGAGTGGACTGGAAGATTATACTTCTGCTATTAATGCATTCGAAAAATTACTAACAGAATTTCCTGCCACCCTTCATGCGGAAGAAGCCTGGTATAATTTGCATTATTGTTATAGTAAAACCGGTAGCCCTGCTAACCAGTTGAAGGTAAAACAGATGCTGGCTTCCAAATTCCCCAATGGCAAATTCAGCCGGTTGTTGAATATTTCCAGGCTGTCACAGTCACCGGATAGCATTCAAAAAAATAAAGCAACCGTTCAGTATGAGAGCGTCTATAATTTGTTTCTCGAAGGAAATTTCGAGGAAGCCCTCAAACGCAAGAAAGTAGCTGACAGTGTTTACGGGCAACACTTCTGGACGCCCCAATTACTTTATATTGAAGCCGTATACAATATTCACCAGCAAAGCGACAGCACTGCCAGGGTTGTACTTGGAAACATCCTGAAATTATTTCCGGCTTCACCCATGTATAATAAAGCGGTTTCTTTGATTGAAGTTTTAGGCCGTAGAAAACAAATTGAAGATTATTTAACCAACCTTGACCTTAAAAAGCTCGAAGCAGATTTAGCAGTAGAAAGCAATGATAAGCCATTGTTAACGCAGGGTATTGTTGTACCAAAAGGGATAGCCAGGGATAGCATAGCAAAAAATGCTGACGCAGAAAAAGAAGCGGCCGCATTAAAAGCAAAGAAAGAAGGGGAAGAGGTAAAAGCTGCCAGGGAACTGCAAGCAAAAAAAGAGCTGGCTGAAAAAGAAGCAGCAGCAGTGGAAGCTAGAAGAAAGCAGGATTCATTAACAACAGCCAGGGATCTGCAGGTAAAGAAGGACCTGGCTGACAAGGCCGCCGCCGCCGTTGAAGCCAAACGGAAGCTGGATTCTATAACAATAGCCAGGGATCTGCAGGTAAAGAAAGATATAGCCGACAAAGCTGCCGCGGCAGTTGAAGCCAGGAGAAAACAGGATTCACTGGTAGCCGCAAAAGAACTGCAGGTGAAAAAAGACAAAGCCGACCTGGCTGCTCAAAAGCTTAAGGAACAGAAAGAGCTTGCCGAAAAAGCAGCGCAGGAGATCCGGGCTCAGAAAGACCTTGCTGAAAAAGCGGATAAAGAAAGTAAACAAAAAAAGCAACTGGAGGCTGATATTGCTGCGAGAGAAACGCAATTAAAAAAACAGGCAGCTGAAATTGCTGCTAAAGAATTACTGGCGTTAAAAGAGCAGAAAGAAATCGCAGCCAATGAAAAAAAGGCAAAAGACCTGGCAGAAAAAGAAGCAAAAGCCAAAGAAACAACCGAACTAGCTCAAAAAGCCCTCGCTGATAAAGTTGCCAAAGACAAAATAGCCAAAGAACTGGCCGATAAAGAATTAGCCGATAAAACTGCCAGAAATGCAGAAGCAAAAAGGCGGGCCGACTCCAGTCGGAAAGCCGACTTGTCAGAAAAAGAAGCAAAAGCCAAAGAAGCAACCGAACAAGCTCAAAAAGCGCTTGCGGATAAAGCTGCCAAAGACAAAATAGCCAAAGAACTGGCCGATAAAGAATTAGCCGATATAACTACCAGAAATGCAGAAGCAAAAAGGCGGGCCGACTCTGTTGCGAAGGCAGACCTGGTAAAGAAAATGCCGGTGGTTACGAATGCCACATATTCCAACAAACCCGCTGAGGCACACTATGTTGTATTGGTTTTGGAAAAAGTAGATCCTGTTTATGCCACGGAGGCGAGAAATGCTTTTAACCGGTATCACCGGGAAAATTATAATGATAAAAATATAGGCACAAGTTCCTATTCACTGTCTGATGATACCAAATTGCTTCTCATTAATAATTTTGAAAATGCGGCCTCGGCCCTGAATTATGTGGAAAAGGCCCGGAAACTGACATCAACAGAAATAATTCCCTGGCTAACACCGCAGAAATATTCATTTTTACTCATATCAGCCTCTAACCTTGAGATATTAAAAAATACCAAAAACATCACCTTCTACAAGAAGTTCTTGAAAGAATTATACCCCGATAAGTTTTAACAAGTTAGTTCAGGCAGGTGAAATTAAAATTATGATTTCTTTATACCCGCCGATTTACATTCACTACTTTCGAGTATTATTTTTGTATAACCCGACAGGTATTATAATTCATCGTTTTCATATATGAAAAAATCCACTACGAAAGCAGGTTTCCCGTATAACTCAATTTTTTGGAAGTTGTTTTTTGGAGGAGCAGGCGCATTTTTGCTTTTTCTTATCCTCATCAATATGGGACTGTTTGGCGGAATGCCCTCCCTCGCCCAGCTTGAAAATCCATCCATTATAGAAGCTTCAGAAATAGTGGCTGTTGATGGCACTTTGATGGGAAAATACTACAAAGAAAAAGGCAATAGAAGTATTGTAGAATATAAAGATATCTCTAAACATGTGGTAAATGCATTGATTGCCACCGAAGACGAACGGTTTTACAGCCACTCGGGAATAGATGCAAAAAGATTGATAGGAGCCATTGTATTCCTGGGAAGAGACGGAGGCGGCAGCACCATTACACAACAGTTAGCCAAAGCGCTTTTAGAGCAAGGATCCAAAAATATGCTGCTTCGTATAGTGGAAAAATTCAAGGAATGGATCATTGCTATTAAACTGGAAAGAAATTTTACAAAAGAAGAAATCATCGCACTTTATCTGAACGCGGTACCCTTTGGCGATAACGTATATGGTATCCGAAATGCTTCCCGCACATTTTTCTCCAAAGAACCGGATCGCCTGAATATTGAAGAAGCGGCAGTGCTGGTGGGCATTCTAAAGGGTAACAGTTATTATAATCCACGCATTAATCCCAAAGCGGCTTTTGACAGGCGAAATACGGTTATTAACCAAATGGTTAAGAACGGATACCTGGCCGAAGGCGAAGCTGCCGAACTTAAAAGCAAGGTCATAAAACTTAATTATAAAAAGCTTGATGAAAATTCAGGCCTGGCGCCTTATTTCAGGGAAATAGTAAGAGATGATTTAAAGAGATGGTGTAAAGAGCATAAAAATCCTGCTACCGGAGAACCATATAATATATATGAAGATGGCTTAAGAATAGTTACCACCATCAACCCCCTCATGCAGTTATATGCAGAAGAGGCAGTAGCCAGGCATATGCCGGTACTGCAAAAAATATTAAACGCACAAAATAGCATAAAAACAGGAAGTGTTTGGAAGGGCCATGAGAACAAGCTGGAATCTGCCATGAAAGTGAGTGAACGATGGAAGAACTCAAAAGAAGACGGTTTAAGTGATGAAGAGATCCGGAAAGCATTTTACCAGAAGGTTCAGATGAAGGTGTTCGCCTGGAATTCTTCGAGGCATAAAGACACTGTCATGACTCCTATGGATTCTATAAAATACAGCCGCCAGATGATGCAAACTGCGTTTATGGTGATGGATCCTGTAAATGGTGATGTAAAAGCCTGGGTAGGAGGCATAGATTTTAAGAATTACAAATTTGATCACGCCAATATTAATACCAAGCGCCAGGTAGGTTCCTCCATTAAACCCTTTTTATATTGTCAGGCTATCGAAGATGGATTTACCCCCGAAACACAGTGTGAAGCAACATCTCAATATTTTGAAGGATATGGATGGGTACCCAAGGAAAACAAAGGTAAAACAGGAACTCGCACCATGGCAAGCGGTTTAACATGGTCCGTTAATGAAGTAGCTGCTTATTTAATGAAACAGGTAACGCCGAAACGCTTTGTAGATTTCCTGAAACGTATTAATATACAAACCAAAGTGGAGCCTTATCCGTCCATTGCACTTGGCTCCTGTGATCTTTCTTTGTACGAGATGCTTTGGGGGTATACCATGTTTCCCAACAGCGGGTATAGTACTAAACCCATTTATATTTCTCGTATCGAAGACAAGAACGGCAATATCCTTGAAAATTTTTCTACCCAGATGAACCAGGTTGTCAGCGAATCGTCTGCCTACACTATGGTTAAAATGATGCAGGGTGTTGTTGATATTGGAACTGCTGCAGGTTTACGTTCCAGGCTGGGTGCTTCAGAGATGGGCGGCAAAACGGGTACTACTAATGACAATGCTGATGCCTGGTTTTTTGGCTACACTCCCCAATTATTGGCCGGTACCTGGGTAGGTTGCGACGACAGGTTTATACAAATTTCAAGTAACGCAGGAATGGGTGGTGCAGCGGCAAGACCTATATATGAATATTTCTTCCAAAAGGTTTATGCCGACAAAACGCTGGGTATTGAAAAAGATGTGAGGTTTTTGCAGCCGGAAAGCATGAAGAATGAAGCCATGTTTGATTATATGAATGTGATTGACCAAACCCCTCCCCCTGGTGCCGAAGGAACTGACCAGGGAAATGGAAATGCCAATGAATACCTGATGGAGCCGGATACCAGTAAAGTACCCATAGAATCGAAGCTGGATAACGAAGAGATGAAAGTTTTGAAAGAAGCCACAGGAGATAAATCCAAGGTTAAACCAGAAGCCGAAAAACCCGACACAGGTCCCGAGAAAAAAAAGAAAGGCTTTTTCAGGCGACTTTTTGGGGGCAAAGACAAGGACAAAACAGACAATAAGTAAAGCCGTTCAGGCTGAGCGAGGTATGAGGTATGAGGTAGGAGGTAGGAGTAAAGCCGTCAGCCGTTAGCCATCAGCCGTCAGCCATCAGCCATCAGCTATCAGCTATCAGCTATCAGCTGCTTAAACCAGTTTGGGCCGACATCACCCATTTAATAACTTTAAAATTTGTAATTCATTCATTTTCTATGGGCAAATTTATGTTATATAAAAGGTTTGAGGTATGAGATTTGAGATTTTAAAAAACAGTATTAGGTTCGAGCACAGAAATTCTCTCTTTTATATTCCCTTCCTTTATATTCGAATATAATGTATAATTTAGATGCTATTTTTAGCATACCTCATACCTCATACCTCATACCTCATACCTCATACCTCAT
>JBDSBP010000127.1:0-3317 GCA_039921525.1 Chitinophagaceae bacterium
GATATGCACCTCAAGAATTTTTCGATGATCATTCAAAATGATGATACATGGAATTTGGCACCAGCTTACGACCTGTTAAATGTAGCAATCGTCAACCCGGATGACAAGGAAGAACTGGCGCTTACGATGACAGCACGAAAAAACAAGTTTAACCGATTGCGTTTTGCAGAATTCGGGCAAACACTGGGGCTGTCTCCCCGACAAATAGAAGGAGTATTCAAGCGGTTATTGACAAATGAAAAGATAGGCCTCAATCTCATCAATATGTCTTTTCTTTCAAAAGCAAATCAACAAAAATATAGTGAGTTGCTTTAGGTCGCTATGACCGCATACGTCCCTAATACATTCTGATCACCGTTGGTGTCTGGTGACAGTATCACCGAATATGTACCATGGTCGGTTGAATGTATTAAACAGGATCATGATAAATCTTTTATCGGTTCTATCCCCAAATATGACGGCTTTTGTTTTGTTCCAAATCATCTGCACTATCAAAAAGTAATTGATAAATTTTATAATCGGTACAGTCCATTCCTTCACATACCAAAGCCGGGTTACCCAAAGAATACGCTACTATTTTTGAATCACATTTTCGGAGAACAGATTGAAATTGGTTTGGATTATCTGAAGATATTGCTAATCCATCCTACACAGATCCTTAACTTTTTGAAAGCAATATTTTCGGAAAACATGACTTTGAACAGCAACCAGGATTTTCGAAGTAATTTCAATGCAGAGTGGGTACATAAGTTAATCATAGGCGTGGATGAAACATCCCTTAAACGCAAAGAAGATGCGGAGCGGCTAAAAAGTTTAAGCACTTCAAAGTATTATAAAATTGAGTCAAAAGGCTTCGACCGGCATGAAGTAGAATTCTTTGGTAAGCTTATACTATGCAGTAACCAAGAAGACAATTTCATTTTCATGGAGCCGAATGAAATTCGCTACTGGATTCGAAAACTACCTACGCTGCAACGAGCGAACACGAACCTGCACAGGTGGCAGAGATACCAGTGTTTATCAACTACCTTTTAGAACGATCATTTACTACCCAGCCAACTACCCGAATGTGGTTCAACACAGATGAAATAGCAACCAAAGCCCTTTACCAGGGCTAAAAAATACAACCGTAATAAATTGGAGGCGGAAATGGCACAAATTTTTCTCCTTGGTATTCTGGATAACCTGGAAGATGTCAAGTCTATTTGCTTTTGTGTTTCCGATATGCAAGACTGGTTATTAAGGAAGGGCTTCCGGGGACATGATAGTGTTTCTATCAGGAGGGTTTTGCAAAACGATTGGAACCTTCTGCCATCTGCCAATGCTAACTCCTACCAACAATATCGGATAGCGGTCGACGGTAGAATTCATGAAAGCACACGGAAAGGAAGATTTTACAAGCTAACGGAAAAAGAGGTGCTGAAGCTTAATAATCTTGATGATTTGATGACGACGTTATAAGTCATTGAATTATAAAAGGATATAGTCATCAAAATCGTCATCAAACTTATCATCAAAAAAATACAATAGCAACAGCATAATTTCCTGATGACAACTTTGATGACAACATAATAATAACATTATCCGATGGTTAGAACCCCTTGTCATCAAATCATCAAAATAGTGCTGAAGACCAGGGCGAAATTTTTTTGAATAATTATTGCCTCTTTTGACCCGCTATAAATAGTTAGTAAAGCAAGTCAGCAACCAGGCCATTTCGATCCCGACAGTTTAAAATTATAACAATCAATCCATGAAGAACAACCATTTTTCTATCCAGGACCAAATTGACCTAGTTCAGTACCGGGAAAAACTTGGGTATCGACCTGCCAATATAAAGAACCAGGAATACTGGTATTCATCACTACTACGAGACGAAAAGACGCCATCCTTTAAGATATAAAAAAATTAATTGTTGGTATGATTTCGGAATTGGTAAAGGCAGAACTATCATCGATTTTGGTATGGAATTTTTTAAGTGCAATGTGAAAGAACTTATGGAACGGCTGAAAGAAAACAATCATTTATTACCCCGGCAGACGCATTCTTTTCGGTATAATGATTTGAAATTCCGGATTGAAGAAATGAATCCGGGAAAATTAAACTACTGATTTTTATCCGATCAAATCTGCTGCTCTAATAGACTATATCAAGAGTCGTCCCATAGGCCTGGAGATAGCAAAAAAGTGAGGCGGCTTAATCCAAAGTTGTCGAAGCCGGTGATGCAAGTAACTTTAAGCCTGCCACCTGGCGAACATTTAAGCAAAGATAAATGGATGGAAATGACCCATGAATGCGCAAAAGATATGGGTTTTGAAAACAACCAATTCATTGCCATTTACCATAAAGATACCAGTCATGACCACCTTAATATCGTCGCTAACCGGGTGGGCTTTGATATGCGAACGGTAAGTGATAGCAAAAGCTATAAAAATCGGCTGTCCGGGAAATTTCTTAAATTCGCTCATAGTTATTTTTAAGTGTGGTGACTCAAATTTAACTACTAGGATGTTCCTTTGGAACCATCCTTCCTTTTTTTATTTTAATTTAGTCGGACAACAGTGGCAAATAAATATTAAACTTTGTTATCAACTTGAACTATAAAGAATGGGAATTTCAAGAAAAAAACCCTATTTTGTTTATGCTATATAGGTTGACCATGTAAATTAGCGATCTATCTCCGACTTTATAAATACTGTAAAACAAGGTTGCGACCCTTTAGCTTATCAAAGACCCATAGAATGTTACGGGCAAAAAATCCAGATATCATACTTCACACTTCGGGTAGATTTTAGTTTTAAAATGTTTAATAATCTTGTTTGTTATTGGCTGTAGCTGACTTATGTAAAATTTGTAAAAAGACCTACCATGAAAATAAAACGGCTCGTTATAAATTTCATTGCTTTTTTCCTGGCTATCGCGTTTTGTAAAGCACAAGGCTCCATACGGGGAACGGTAGTAGATGGCAATGGTCAACCCTTGCATGGTGCAAGTGTTTTGCTGCTTCATTCTAAAGATTCATCATTTTTGAAAGGTTCCATAACAGAAAAAAATGGGAATTATCTTTTTGAGCAAATATCCGTGGGCAGTTATTTCATATCGTCCAGCTATACAGGTCTTAAAGAGACCTATAGCCATACATTTCTAGTTAGTAATGGTAATATTATCCTTATCCCTACCTTAAGGAACTTCGAAAAATCCATCGATCTAGAGAAAGTAAATGTTACTGCCAAAAAGCCCCTGTTTGAGCAAAAAATAGACCGAATGGTAATTAATGTAGCAACCAGTATTACCAATACCGGAAGTACTGCTTTAGA
>JBDSBP010000128.1:0-6736 GCA_039921525.1 Chitinophagaceae bacterium
AAATGGACCAAATAACCTCCCGTTTTTATATTGCCGATGGCATTAGCAGCATGCATAAAAGCCCTTGCCAAACGTCCTTTTCCCTTACGGGTGTTGCTGCTTTTTACTTTACCGCCTGTCTTTTTCAGATCAGGGGCCACACCTAACCAGGATGAAAAATGTTTTGCCGTTGGAAAGGCTTCCAGATCTAAACCTGTTTCCGCAGTGATACATAACACTAGTCCCAGACCAACTCCTTCAACACAACTGATATCAACACCTCCCGTTAAATCAACAGCCAGGCGTTGTAAGTTTATGTTAGCTTCATTTTTACGGGCTTTCTTTTTCTTTATTTTTACATCCTTAACCTTTGCAAGATTTTCGGTTCTTTGTTTGCGCTCTATTTCCGCTGTTAATAATTTCTCTATAGCTTTATCGCACTCATCAATCATTTTATGATAGTACTTGTATAGTTCATAGCATTGCCGTAACTCAAAAATGTATTCTTCCCGCCAGTCGCCTGTAAGGGCAGATGCAATTTCTTCTTTCGTTTTTTTTACGGAAGGCTGTGCCAACGAGGCCAGTACTTTTGCATCTCGTTCACCTTTTAATATTGCTTCTATAATGTCTTTGCCGGAACGTCCCATTACATCACGAAGAACGCTGTCTAAACGAATATTAATCAGTCGTAATGCCTTTTGCATCTTGTTGATGTAACATGCCGCATTATCAACCAGTGTCTGGCGGTGACGATAATATTGACGCACTTTTTCGGTAAATAAATCCGGAATGAAGCTCCCTTCCAGCATGCCCATTGTGTGGAGTTTTTGAATCCACTGGCAATCCTTTACATCGGTCTTGCGGCCTTTTACATTTTTAGTGAATTTGCCATTGACCAATATGGGCGCAAGGTTGTATTGCTGCAGCAATACACTGTATTGCTGCAGCAATACAAACAAGGGCTGCCAATAACTGCCGGTACTTTCCAGTGCAACAGTTGTGCGCTTGGACGCCACCAAATGCTGACAGAGCTTATGCAGATCCTCAGTGAAAACGCCAAATTCTTTTACATCTTCTTTATTTTGCCCAATGGCTACAAAGTGGGATGTACTGCCCACATCAATACCAGCTGCTGCCAAATTAACAACTGGCTTTTTTTCAAACCGGTCTGTTTTTGGTTGCTTAACTTTGTTCATAACATTGTTTTTTTTAAAACAGCCGCCAACAGGTTGCACAGAAGTATTGAAATATTATATGCGGGATGTTTACCTGCCCTAAAGCAGGCTACTCACCAATCTTTGTTTCTAACATGGTCGCTTTAAACGGCCATTATATGGCAACCCTACCAGAATTTGAATCGAACTCTTTCGTATCACTTTGTCGACGGTTGGATGGTGGCTGTTTTTGATTTAAACACGAAGATATTTAATCAAACGCCAGCACCAGCTCGTTATACTGCTTTGTTGCTCTCAGAAGCAGGATGAATTTGAAATGAGCCCTGTAGTGTACTGTCGCATAATTGATGAATCTTTATTTTATGGGAAAAGTAATTTTCCGCTATGATGGATTGTTTCGGGAGTAAATATCAACTAGTCCAATTTTGGTTGGCAGATTTGTTTCACCCCTGCATTGACGAAGTAAAGATTCATTATCAAAGTAAACACGCTCAGCTAAAAGTTTGCCGGCATTAGCTTTAGTATCAAAAATAAAAAAACAGGCTATTTCAAGAGCAATTGGATTGCCACTCGGAGGTATTCCTCCATATTCACCCAAGTGAGTTCCTGCAATTGTTACCTCTCTGATAGAACAACCTGGCGTATCATACTCTCCAGTGACTAAAATTGTGAAATCCGGGAACGCGGCGTGAATAATACTGTAGAAGTCCTGAACACCTTCGATGCCACCAAAGCGGGTGCCAAGTGGAACAACATCATAAAATGCATTTTGGCCTTGAACGAAGGTGTTATAAACTGCATCCCACTCTTTAGCAATTTCTGCACGAATATGTTCAGAAATAGTTTCTCTTTGAAGATTGATAATGCTGGCCATTGATTTTTGGTTTCTATAAAGCTATAAATTTATTTCGGTGTTTGCAAATACTAACTTGATCTTTGGCTTAATAGTATGGTAAGACCGGATGGTACTGAATTATAGTGTCGTTCTGATTGCAAAAGTATTAAAGTGAAGGACCGACTTTGAGTTCTTCAAAACCTGAAAATTGGTTCCTGAATTGATGATAATTTAGCAAAGGTTAAGAATAGCAATATAGCAATATACTTCGCAAAAATGATGGAGTTGATATTATAGACTGTTTTATTCATGTTTGCAGAAAATAGGGATTTATTGACTTCGATAATTTAATTGATTAGCTCACATGATCCGTACATTAGCGGTTTTGCAATTTTGGCTTTTTTTAAATTGAGAAGCGTCGGCACTCACTTCAATCGTTGAAAGTTCTCATTTCAATAAGCATAAAAATATTTACGCGATTTTTAAACCCAAAAACTAAATACATGAATCGGTTTCACTAGCGTGGCGTTGTTTTAAGTAAAAGTTCTTTGAAAGTCTTGACGGTTCGTTGTTTCTAATGTGTGTCATTTATTTGCGGGCACATAAGCTTTGTTAGCTAGCATGCTTTTATGTTAGTGCTAGTTTACGCTAGCTTAAAAAGAGAATTTGTATGTTAACTAACTTGCAGAAATGGATAGTACTAGTTGCATTGACAATTTAATTATGTAACAAAATGTTTGGAAAGTTTTTTCTTGGCATCTTGCCTGGTAAAAGTCCATTCGATTGTTTTATTAGCTTCATTGCGTTTATTGACCCACGCTTCAACTTCCTTTTTCATTGCCGGTTGATTCGCAATTCGGCCTCCAGTACATTGCCTATCCATAACATTAATTTCTATTTCTGCCATGTTAAGCCAACTTGCATGTTTGGGTGTATAATAAAAATTCAATTCGCTCCAAGAGCTGATCTGCTTTTTTCTTTGAAAAGGTTTCATAAAAGGATGCAGCAAAATGGGTGTTCAAGTTATCGGCCACTAATTTGATGGTAGTGGCTGCTGGATAATGGATTTCTGCCAAGTCTTTAATGAAATAAGCATAATCAGTCTTTGTTCTTGTTTCCGTAATTTTCACAACTCTTTTGCCACCTTTGGGTTCCACAGCCACAAAGAGATTGCAGGTGCCTTTTCTTTTGTATTCATAATCATATTTACCTGATGAGCCTGGCTTCATGGCTATCGGCTTACGACTATCTTCCAGGAATTGCTTACTTTTCTCATCGACACATATAACCAGTTCCAACTCATTGTACGCACGTTTATACAAATTCAACAATGCATACATCCTTTCCCTATACTCGTGAGTGATTTCCTGGATACAACACATTTTCCTTAGCCAAGGCTTACATTCGTTTTTTTTAGAATCAAACGTACCGTTTCACGATTGATTGTTTCAAAACCTTCCTTCTTTTTTAATTCTTCTGTCAATGAGCGTATTGTCCAACGTCTTGCACCGATAGCACTTTTGCTGCATGCTAATGAAACCAATTCGGTTTCATGTTGCATTGAGTACTTAGTAGGTTGACCGGGCCTTTCTGCCTCTACCAATGCCTCAGCAACTCCCAATTCAAGATACTTTTTCTCTGTGCGCCAAATGGTAGTCCTATCAACATCCAAAAAATCATTAATGTCGGTTATGCTCTTCCCTTTATTCAACAATAATAATATGTTAGCCCGATTAATCTCTCGAAGAGTCTTATAACCTGCATTCTTAAAATCTTTTAAAAATTTGACCTCGGCAGGGCGAAGTTTGATATTCTTTTTCATAATCAGATAATTAGTGCTCACAAAGATAATATATCTGAATATGTTTCTAAATTAAATTGTCATTATACTAGGCGTTTCTTCTGCTATCATTTTTCATTCCCCAAGTCTTTATTTTCCCTCCAAAAGGCCCCGGTTGGTATTTCTGGCATGCTGACATTCCGGCGCATGGTAACTCCCCTGAAGAGAAACCTGATATGAATGCTTTTGTGATCACATTTGCCTGCTAAAACAGGCATAATGGCTCAAAAACATATTGATATGAATCAGGCAAAACAAATACAACAATTAAGCGCTGATGGTATATCCATTAAAGAGATTGTCCAGCGCACCGGTATCAGTTGTAAAACAGTCAGGAAATACCTTCGCAGGATCGAAAACATGGAACATGCCTTACAGGTTAACGTTAGTACACCACTACCCGACAATGAATTGGCTGCCATCATCTACAATAATGATTCCTCGCCGTTTGTACAGCAACGTTTTGAGGCATTGATAAAGTACTTCCATGATAAGAAAGATATTTTGCATAAGACCGGTGTTACAAAGCAACTGTTATGGATGGAATATGTAACCCAGTATCCTGACGGCTATAAGTATAGTCAGTATTACTACCGGTTTAAAAAGTACCTGAATGATAGTGATCCTGCCTTTCATTGGGAGTATTCACCGGGCGAGTTTACGCAGATAGATTTTGCTGGTAAGAAACTATCTTATGTAGATAAGTTCACAGGAGAGATGGTCCTCTGCCAGGTCTTTGTTGCGACGTTGCCCTATAGCGGACTCATTTTTACAATGGCCATTCCCTCACAAAAAACAGGCGACTTTGCTCATTGTATCAATGAGATGAGCCACAATTACTTAAAAAGCTATTCATTTGTTACATGTTCATACATGTGTACAAAGTAACCCCTGCTTGATCACAACAGCAAAATGCCTTTGCATATGCAGGCCGAAGTATAACTTAAGTAATTGGATGAGTTTTAACCATGAGATGGATGATATGGAATTATCTTTTAAAAAACCGATGATTAAAGCACTGAAAAAAAGCAAACAGGGAAGCGGCGAGGTATCGATAAGTAGCACCCGACACCAGCTTCATTTACTGCAACGTATATGTGGTATGGACAAGAGCCCGATGGTGTATTTTGAATCATACTTTCATCCGGGAACCGGACTTTTAGAAAATGAAAATTTTGAGAAGCTTCAATAACCACCTTTCATTTTATTTTTATTTCCTGTATTCTATCGGCGTTCTAATGGATTGATGTTGTTAAAAAACTATCTATACACTGACGATGGGACAATTCAACAAAACATCCTCGGCCTCATTTAATAACTGCGGTGATCACTTGCTTGTCAACTAATTATTTTTATTGTTGCATTCCCTAAAGCATAGGCCATTCCTGCATACCAACGTCTTTTACAAATCATCAGAAGTGTAGATCTGGAGTAGGCATATCGTTAATTTTCTAATAAGTAGGTTTCGTTTATTATTGTCTATGTACATAGTTACATATAATTTTTGAATTAACAAAAAATTTCGACCTTATTCTGAAGCCACACATTTTCCTAAATAAAATGTAATATTGTACCTATATACCTACATATGAAATTTTCAATTGACCATAATAACCCCGTCCCCCTTCATATACAGACAGAGGAGCTCCTGAGAAAAATCATCCGGAATCCACAATACTCAAATGGAAAGTTGTTACCCAATGAAGTTGAACTGGCCAAGCAGCTGGCAATATCGAGAACCACTTTACGACTAGCTATAAATAAGCTCGTATATGAGGGACTACTAACAAGGAAGAAGGGTGTTGGCACCAAAGTCAGCCATAACGTGATCAGCTCAAAATCTGCGAATTGGCTGAGCTTTTCACAAGAAATGGCAGCCCGACAGATACCTATTAAGAACTTTGAACTTAAACTTAGCTGGGTCAGACCGGAGGAAAGTATAGCTAATTTTTTCGAAATAAGAGGGGGCAAGGAAGTCCTCAAATTAGAAAGGTTAAGAGGCCAACCGGAGGGCCCGTTTGTTTATTTTATCTCTTATTTTCATCCACGGATTGGCCTTACAGGAGAGGAAGAATTCAAAAGGCCGTTATATGAAATATTGGAAAAGGATTACTTTATTGTCGCTAATCTTTCTAAAGAGGAAATTAGTGCCAGAGCAGCTGATAAATTTATCGCCGATAAACTGAGGCTTGAACCGGGAAGCCCGATACTATTTAGAAAAAGGTTTGTTTTTGACCAGGGGGAGCGTCCGATAGAATACAATTTAGGTTTCTACAGGGCAGATAGCTTCATATATACAATTGAGAGCAGAAGGGGACAATAATGCTGGCTCCCAAGAAAAATGGTTAATTGCCAAAACATCATGGTTTAATAAATACCAGGAAAGTTGATTAAGCAGTATTTTTTTTTCTTACGATGAAATGGTGTTTGGGTTACTCATTATTTAAGAAAAATTATTATGGTTTAAAGAGTAGTACCCGTTGCAGCTTTCATTCATCGCATTGATAACTATATTTATTTGGTGCCTCTCCCTTATTCGACCTCGGTTAAAATACCCGTTGCACACTATTCATTTTATACCCCCATGTTTGCCAGAGATAAATACTTCAGAAAAGGGTCTTCCCGATAGTTCCTTATTAAAAATCGATGGCCCAAAATTGACTGTAAGTTTTAATAATTTTTTCGTGTACCCGTTTATGTTATTAAATTTTTCACTCGAGTTTTTGTGGTTTTTGCATAGCCAGGATATAGTTCTGCCGTGATTGATATCAACCTTGCCCACATTGCAGCTTTTTGGCCCTTATCTGTTAATTTTTCATTTTTTTAAAGTTTTTTTCAGTCGATATCCCGTAGGGGGGTACGTAACAAAATCGTATACGTCGCCTATAAAGGCTTCGTTTGTTTTGT
>JBDSBP010000129.1:0-3256 GCA_039921525.1 Chitinophagaceae bacterium
TGGAAAAGGCCCGCAGTGGTCCAGAAGGCCATGCATAAAGAATAGCCCAGTTTCGTTCCCAGTTTATCTATAATATAACCGGAGAAAGCATTTGAGATCATATAAGCAATGAAGAAGGCCGCTGCTATATCTCCAAAAGCGCTATCAGGAATCATTTTTCGCAAATCACCATCGGCACTTAAATAAGTAAACGATAACCGGTGCACATAGTTGAGCAACGTTGCCAGGAAAGCCATGCCAATCATTACCCATCTCATGTTGGATAACTTCACCGGATTTTCAAAAGCTGACGCCATTTCCATAGTTGAATTATTTGGCTGCTACAACGGTAAGCTTTGTTTTTAAACGGATGTCGCCGGATGAGCTTCCAAGTAAAATATCAAAAGCGCCAGGTTCCACAATAAAGCCGTGCGTCTTCTCATCGTAGAAAGCAAGTTTGTCGCCAGGTAATGTTAATGTTACCGTTTTAGTTTCCCCGGGGTTTAGTGTAACGCGCTCAAATCCCCGAAGTTCTTTAGAAGGTCTTTTTACGCTTGCGTCTACATCATGAACATATAACTGCACTACTTCATCACCGGCTATTTTTCCCGTGTTTTTAACATCTACATTTATGATAACCTTACCTGTGGCCGGGATTTGTTTACCAGACAATTTCAGGTTTGAATATTTGAAATCGGTATAACTCAATCCGTGTCCAAAAGGGAAAAGAGGTTGCCCATTAATATACATGTAGGTAAACCCTTTGGTTACATCATATTCATCCTGAGGAGGCACTTGTGCTTCCGTGGCATATACTGTAAAAGGTAATTTGCCGCCGGGATTTACGTTTCCAAAAATTACATCGGCGATGGCATTTGCACCCTGTTCCCCGCCCCACCATGCTTCGATTATTGCAGGTGCCCTTTCTTTAATAGCAGGTATTGTAAGCGGACCTGCATTCATAAGAACAACGACGGTCCTGGGATTTGCAGCCAGTACTGTTTTAACGAGTTCTTCCTGGTTCCCCGGTAATCCTAAAGAGGTACGGTCGTGGCCCTCCGCTTCTACGTCAAGGGTTGTTCCCACGAATAAAATCGCTACATCCGCTTTTTTTGCCGCTTCAGCTGCTTTCAGTAGTTCTTCGCTGGTGTTGAAAGCAGGAACTACAGGCGGCGGTACATTGTTAGTGGCATTGTTGTTTCGTACGGCAGGAGGAATAAAAGAGCCTTTCGCGAAGATTATTTCAGTGCCTTCGGCAGCCCGGTTTTTGATACCCTGCATAGGTGTAATTGCGTCTATGGGTTTACCGCTGTATCCGCCTGCGGTGAACACGTCCGCGTGTGGACCAATAACCGCAATAGTTTTTATTTTGCTTTTATCCAACGGTAACAGGTGACCCTTGTTACTTAATAACACCATAGATTCCCGGGCTTCTTTTAATGCTAATTTCCGATGTTCTTCGCAGCCTATCACCGATACGGGAATTTTGCTAAACGGGACCTGTTCCTGCGGATCAAATTCACCTAAAAGGAAACGGTCACGCATAACCCGGTATACCGCATCGTTAAGTCTTGCTTCGGGAAGTAATCCCTGCCGGACGGCAGCAGGTATGTATTGCATAAATTCCTTATCAGAAAAATCACAACCGGCAACCAGCGACTGCGCCACGGCCTGCTCATAGCTCATCTTTCCTTTTTCGTGGCCATCAACCATTGATCTTACGCCGCCAAGATCTGAAACTACGAATCCCTTAAATCCCCATTTGTCTTTGAGGATGTCAGTAAGCATCAATTTATTGATATTGTTGGGAATGCCATTGATAGCATTATAGGAAGCCATAATTGATTGCGCGCCGCCTTCAACAATACAATCCTTAAAATGCGGCAACCAGAATTCATGCAACATGCGTTCGCTTACCGTAGCAGACAGGGCTTGTCGATTTGTTTCAACATTATTTACAGCATAGTGCTTTAATGTTGATACCAGTTTCAGGTATTTCGGATCATTGCCCTGCAAACCTTTCACAAAAGCCACACCTAAGCGACCGGTCAAAAAGGGATCTTCTCCAAAACACTCATTTATCCGACCCCAATAAGGATTACGGCTTACATTAATAACGGGAGAACGGTATATCAATCCTTTTTTTGCCCCCTGGAATGCAGTGTCCTGGTGCCAGCCATTATAGATGGCCCTCGCTTCGTCTGAAATGGCAGTAGCCACTTCATAAATAAGTTTGGGGTCCCAGGTTGCTGCAGCGGCTATGGATACGGGGAACATTGTAGTGGGCCGGTCCCAGACTACACCATGAAGGTTCTGGTTCCACTTGTCGGATTTAATTTTGAAACGCTCAATATCGGGACCGACATGGTTCAAATAAATAGCTTTTTCTTCCAGCGTCATCCGCGACATCAGGTCCTGCACACGTTGTTCAACAGGCCTGTTATAATCAAGATAAGCTGGTTTGTCTTCAGTTTGTGCCTTCAGATCATGTATCAAACCAACTACAATAAAAATGACTACGAGAATTTTACGGCAGGGCAAATCTTTACTAATTTTTTTCATGGCTTTAATATTATTATAAATAATTATCCTTTTATTGTTAGCGTGTTACGTTAAAACGAGGTATGGGTTTGTTAAGAGGCAAACAAGAACCCGCGCTTCAAACCTTATGTCAACAAAATTATTTTCATACGGCCGCCTTTAGAAAGCGTCAACCACTACCAACCTTTCTTCTTCATGTGCAGGCTGTAATTTGTTTTTTAGAGCACGTCCAAGCTCCTCCCAATGCACATTCATTAGATCGCCTTCCTGTAGCTGGATCTTTTCCCCAAAGCTGAAGGCGTCTGCTCCATAGAAGTGAACATGAGCCTGCAACGGGATGCGGTGTCCCGCATATTTGAAATGATGGTGTTCCAGGTTTCCAAGGCTATGCGCCATATTTTTTTCACCGGATTGTATATCTTTTGACCAGGCCGTTGTTCCGTTCCTGGTAATACTAACGGTGCCGTGTACCGCTTCAAAATCAGTGGTCAACACCAGCTCAGGGCCAATAGAACAATTTCTTAGTTTGGAGGGCGCCAGGTAGAGGTAGTTTTTTTTCTCCATTACATGATCAGAAAATTCGTTCCCGGTTGTGAAACCAATTCTCCAGGGTTTCCCATTACGGTCAACAATATACGCACCTGCTACTTCCGGTTCCTCGCCACCATCATTTCCAAAAGCAGGAATTTCTAGACAGGCACCGTGGCCACGTAAAATATCTCCTGTTCCTTTGTAG
>JBDSBP010000130.1:0-20646 GCA_039921525.1 Chitinophagaceae bacterium
CATCCGGCGCCAAATTGTATTATATTAATCTTGAAAGCGGAAAAGCCACTGAAATCGGCAACCTGGGGACTTTTAAAGATGTGAATGGCCTGGCTATACAAACCGACCCGGTGGCATATGCCGTTGATGAAACAAACAATCTCCTTATTTTTAATCCCCTGCAACCAGAACCAGTGATGAAGCCTATTACTGGCTTACCTGCAGGAGAAAGTATTGAAGGAATTGATTTCCGACCTTTCAACGGCCAGCTTTACGCATTAAGCAATGCGAGCAAAATCTATACCTTGAATACGTCGAACGGCGCGGCAACAATGATTGGCGCTGCTCCAATTTCAGCTACTCTTTCAGGAACGTCTTTCGGGTTCGACTTCAATCCAACAGTTGACCGCATCCGCATAGTAAGTAACACAGGACAGAATTTAAGAATTCATCCTGAAACTGGTGCTGTAGCGGCCTCTGATATGAATATTAACCCGGCAGGCTCCGCAATAAGCCAGGTTGCCTATACAAATAATTTTTCCGGTGCAACCACTACAGTTTTATATGATATTGATGCCAAAGCAGGCAAATTATTCAGGCAGGACCCGCCTAATAACGGCACTCTTGTAGAAGTGGGATCATTAGGGATTCTTGCCTCTGAAAAAGGCGGTTTTGATATAGGTGGTACATCCGGTAAGGCATATGCGCTGCTACAGGTATCAGGGTCCGTAAATATTTATACTATCAGCCTCACAGATGGGAAAGCAACTGTTTTGGCAAGCTTTCCAAAGTCAGTCACTTCTTTTGCAATGGGATTAGGATTTTAGTTATTTACAAAACCGGGATCAAGTAAGAACGGCTTAACTTGAGATAGGAAGTTCAAACCCAAATACACTACCTGATCCCGGTTTGCTCTCTACCCACACCTTACCAGATTGCGCCTCAATAAATTCTTTTACTATGGAAAGACCCAAACCGCTTCCCGATGCAGAATGATCAGGAACTTTATAATACCGGTCAAATATGCGAGACAAATATTTTTCTTCCATCCCTACTCCAAAGTCCCTGACTTTAAATTGTATTTTATTGTCTCGCGTTTCGATCTGTAAAATTATTTGTGCCGCCTCGTTCGAATGTTTAATAGCATTGGTCAGGAAATTAATAAGCACCCAGGATGTTTTTTCTTTGTCAGCAAGTATTGAGGGAAGTTCTGGTGGCACCTCCTGCATTAGGGTTATCTTTTTTTGCTGAAGAATAAATTGAACAGCGTCAACGGCTTCATCAATTATTTCTTTGCAGGAAACGGGTTCAATTTTTAGCTGAATATTTCCCGTTTCTACCTGGCTCATATTCAGAAGCTCACTGGTGATTTTCAGCAATCGGTTAGCATCGTCGTTAATACTATTTACAAGGTCTTGTTGTTCCGTATTAATCTCACCCACCCGTTGGTCGGCCAGTAGTTGCAGACTGATTTTAATAGCCGAAATGGGTGTCTTTAATTCGTGCGAAACGGTTGCAATAAAATTTGTTTTGGCTTCATTCAATTCATGAAATGGAGTAATGTTGCGCAGCACGATTACTTCTCCAATAGGCAGTTTATTATTAACAACAGTGAGTGCATCAATCTGGAAATAGCTCTCTTTATTTTCGCTAAATATTTTTAGCTCCTTATTTTTAATTTTGTCCTGAAGCAGCGTTCTCATTAAATCATTGTTTAACGCTACATCTACTGCATATTCCCCGATTATTTCACTTTCTTTTAAACCAAGTAACTTGTGCGCTACTACATTTAAAAAAAGTATATGTTTGTTTTCATCCAATCCAATAATGCCATCATTCATCTGATTAATAATCGTTTCGATTCGACTTTTTTCAAATGTTATTTTCGCCAGGTTGCTATGCTCATACTCATCGAGTTTCTCAGCCATACTATTAAAAGCATTCGCCAATTCACCAAATTCATCTTTCTGCTTCAAATGAATTCTTTTCCTGTAATCCTTATTCACAATAGCCCTGATACCCTCATTAAGTGACGTAATCGGTTCGCTAATAACCCCCGGAAAATTTACGGCCATAGTAAAAGACAGTAAGATTAAAATAGAAAAGATGATCATCAGCCAATTATTGGCGGTCTCGGCAGTATTTGTTGCAATAGTATTCTTCCTGAAAATAGCGTTTTGGTTCAAGACATTAATATCGTGAATATCCTGCCTGATAAGAATTTTTATCGAATCGTCTGTAATCCCTGGTTTCAACAGGTTAAAGTTTTTTTTAACCCTGGCAGTAACCTCTCTTTCACCCATTTCGGTTATGTTCAATTCCTGTTTGCCAAGGTTTTGTGCAAATACATTTCTATAACCGGGTTCCCTGTTTACCTTATCCAAGGCCTCGAGCATATTATTGCAGTAAATAAGGGTTTCGTAGTTATTTTTAAGAATTGATCCGGCATCATTTTTAAGCCGGTAAATAGAAATCAAACTCAGAATGCCGAATAATAGAATAACTAAAAATAAAAACCCGGTTCCGAGACTCAATTTTGTTTTTATTCGCATATTATGAAAGTATTACGATGTCTATATCGGATTCTGAAAGCTTAGTAAGCAATTGATTGAATACAGCCGTACTTAAAATAATTCCCATCAATGTAAGATGAGGTTTTCCTACGCAAATGGTAGTTATTCTTTTTTCCTCACCAGCCTGGATAATTCCTTTGGCAATATTTGAATGCCTTACCCTTAACACTTCGGCGCCCAATTCAGTAGCCAATTTAAAATTATTGATGAGGTGACGTTGCGCAGCCAGGCCAATTTTATCACCATCCTCACGAGGTGTTTGTACATACAATAAATACCATTTGGAATGATAATATGCCGCCAGCCTGGCTGTTTTTCGGATTACGTGTTTTGCCACCTCATGGTTGCTGCTGATGCAAGCCATAAACCGTTCGCTTCGCAGGTGTGCATTACGCGGCAATTCCACTTCTATTTTACGCTCCACCTGGCTGGCAACTTCCTTAAGCGCCAGTTCTCGCAGTTGCAGGATTTTTTCCGATTGAAAAAAATTTTTTTTGGCTAATGCTATTTTGTCCGGTGTATAAATCTTTCCTTCGCTAAGCCTTGCGACCAGCTCATCTGCCGTCATATCGATATTTACTACCTCATCTGCCTGTTGCAGCACGCTGTCGGGTACACGCTCCTGCACATCTATACCCGTGATATCTTTGATTTCTTCCTGCAGGCTTTCAATATGCTGGATGTTCACTGCACTGATCACGTTAATGCCGCTATCCAAAATTTCCATTACATCCTGCCAGCGCTTTTCATTTTTGCTGCCTTCGATATTTGTATGCGCCAGTTCATCTACAATCACCACTTCCGGATGAAGATTTAATACTGCCTGTACATCCAGTTCTTCCAATTCCTTTCCTTTATAAAAAAGGGTGCGCCTGGGTATGAGCGGTAATCCCTCCAGCAGGGCATGTGTCTCCTGCCTGTTATGGGTTTCGATATACCCAATTTTTATATCCACGCCATTTCGCATTAATGCCTTTGCTTCCTGCAGCATACGGTAGGTTTTACCCACACCGGCACTCATGCCGATGTAAATTTTAAATTTACCGCGGCGCGAGTTCCGGATAAGATCCAGGAAATGCTGTGTGCTATTTTTGTCTTCGGGCATGCGTAAAAGTAATTTGTGAACTGCAAAATTTTTAAGCCATTGGCTAAAAAGAGGGTTCGACCTTGGAGATCTTCAAGACTTCAAAGGTCTGAAATACGGATAGGTCACTTATTCAAGACCTGGAAGGTCTTGAAGACCTCACAGGTCGAACTCTATTTTTTGGGCACATGGCATTACGCCTGAATAATCTTTAGATTCATTACTGAAATCTTACAAGGTATCCAAAGCAGTATTTAATTTTAACACGTTAATCTTTGAAGGCCCCAATATTCCGGCAAGCGGTTTCTCTGTATGTTCCTCAATCAAAGCAATTAGTTTTGATTCATCCAGCTTCCTTGACGCCGCAATCCTTTTAACCTGCACCAGCACAGATCCACGGGAGATATCGGGATCGAGCCCGCTTCCGGAAGCGGTGACCAGTTCTGCAGGTATCTCGTTCTTTTTTACGGTAGGATTGTGTACCAAAAAACTGTCGATTCTATCCTGTACTGTTTTTAAATATTCCGGATTCGATGGTCCTTTATTAGACCCGCCTGAGCCTGCTGCATTATAGTCTACGGCAGATGGCCGGCCCCAAAAATATTTATCGGCCGTAAATTTTTGTCCGATCCTGGAATAGCCGACCACTCGGCCGTTCACAGTAACGGTCTCTCCCTTTCCACCACCCGGCGCCATTTTAGCAACGCCGGATATCAGTAAAGGATAAGCAACTGCACATAATAATATCATTATTATGGTGAGCTTTATCGAAGGCAAAATATATTGTTTCATTGTTTTTGTTTTTGTTTAAATTAATAAAAAAAAATTACCAACCCCGTACCTGTATTGCTCAAACTTCATACCTCACACCTCACACCTCATACCTCATACCTGACTTACATAAACAAACCAAGTATCATATCAATCAGTTTAATCCCGATAAAAGGAATAATCACACCACCCAATCCATAGATCAACAAATTCCGCCTTAATAATGCGCTCGCACCAATGGGCTTGTAAGCAACACCTCTTAAGGCTAACGGTATCAATGCAGGTATTATCAGTGCATTGAATATAACCGCAGAGAGGATTGCACTTTCCGGGCTTTTAAGATGCATGATATTCAAGCCCTGCAATGCTGGTATAGAACTAATGAATAACGCTGGAACGATGGCAAAATATTTAGCTACATCATTAGCGATTGAAAATGTAGTGAGTGTTCCTCTTGTCATGAGTAGTTGTTTTCCTATCTCCACTATTTCTATCAGCTTGGTGGGATCATTATCAAGATCTACCATGTTACCCGCTTCTTTGGCAGCCTGGGTTCCGCTATTCATGGCCACTCCCACATCCGCCTGTGCCAGTGCCGGCGCGTCATTGGTGCCATCTCCCATCATGGCCACCAGCTTGCCGCCTTCCTGCTCTTTACGGATGTACAACATTTTATCTTCCGGTTTAGCCTCGGCAATGAAATCATCTACACCGGCTTTCTCAGCAATGTATTTTGCTATGAGGGGATTGTCGCCTGTTACCATTACCGTCTTTACTCCCATTTTGCGAAGACGCTCGAAACGCTCGCTGATACCGGGTTTAATAATATCCTGGAGTTCGATAACACCTATTACTTTTTCATCACGGCTAACCAACAGCGGCGTTCCGCCATTCGATGAAATAGCTTTTACTCTTTCCCCTGCTTCGTCAGGAAAAATATTATTAGCCTTTAATACGATATTCCTGATAGAATCAAATGCACCTTTACGTATTCTAACACCATTAAGATCAATGCCGCTGCTTCTTGTTTCAGCAGTGAATTTAATAAATGTGGCAGACTGTTTTTGTATCACAGGTGTTTTTACCCCTTTTGAATTCGCCAGTTCAAGAATCGATTTGCCTTCGGGTGTTTCATCAGCCAAAGAAGATTGCACACAGGCAATAATGAAATCGTTCGGGTTAACGCCATCCACCTGCCAGAAGTTTGTGGCCTTACGGTTACCGATAGTGATTGTTCCTGTTTTATCTAACAACAGCGTATCCAGGTCGCCTGCAGTTTCTACGGCCTTACCACTTTTGGTGATTACGTTTGCTCTCAATGCCCTGTCCATACCCGCGATACCAATGGCGCTTAATAAACCGCCAATGGTTGTGGGAATTAAACAAACAAACAAGGATACAAATGCCGCAATGGTAATAGGTGTGTTGGCATAATCTGCGAACGGTTTCAGGGTCACACACACAATAATAAATACCAACGTAAAGCTTGCGAGCAGGATTGTTAACGCGATTTCATTGGGTGTTTTCTGCCGGCTCGCGCCTTCTACCAACGCAATCATCTTGTCGAGAAAACTTTCACCGGGTTCTGTATTTACCTGCACTTTGATTCTGTCGCTTAAAACTTTGGTACCACCGGTAACAGAAGATTTATCTCCGCCGGCTTCTCTTATTACGGGCGCCGACTCCCCGGTAATGGCCGATTCATCAATAGTTGCGAGACCTTCGATGATTTCGCCATCCATGGCAATAAGGTCACCGGTTTCACAGATAAACACATCGCCCTTTTTTAATTGTGAGGAGGGCACTATTTTTATTTCGAAGGTATCTCCTGTTTCAAATACTTTTTTGGCGGGGGTGTCTTCCCTGGTCTTTCGTAGACTTTCCGCTTGTGCCTTTCCCCTGGCTTCAGCGATGGCTTCCGCAAAATTGGCAAACAGCAGCGTTAAAAGCAGCACGATGAAAACCGCTAAATTATAACCAACAGAACCCTGCGCGATATCACCCGTAACCATTGCATAGATGGTCACTGCAAGCATTACAAAGGTCCCGATTTCAACCGTAAACATGACCGGGTTGCGGACCATGATTTTTGGACTGAGCTTTATGAATGATTGTTTTAAAGCCTCATTGACAAGGGCTGGTTCAAACAATTTATTTTTTTCTGACTTTGACATTGTATAATTTTTTTTTCTATTAGTTTCCCTGGTTCAAAACCTTTACCGTTTACGTTTTAAGTTTTAGCAAGCTGAACTTCAAACCTTATAGGTTAGGTCTCATGGGCTCATTTGAGATTAAAGAATTCTGCAATTGGTCCTAATGTAAGCGCTGGGAAAAACGCCAGGGCAGCAAGGATCATTATCACCGCATACGTCATGATTCCAAATGTTGCCGTGTCTGTCTGCAGCGTGCCGGCAGACTCCGGTGTATATTTTTTCTTTGCCAGTATGCCTGCTATGGCAATGGGTCCTATGATCGGGACAAACCGTCCCATCGCCATAACAAGACCCGTTGAGATGTTCCAGAAAATGTTGTTATCTCCCAGTCCTTCAAACCCTGATCCGTTATTAGCAGAAGAAGATGTGAATTCATATAACATTTCTGAAAAGCCGTGACTGCCGGGATTGTTCAACCAGGCGCCAGGCTTTACAGCCCAGCTGGCATCGGCGTTATGTGTCGCCAGGTAAGATGATAAAGCTGCGCTCACAAGTATAAGAAAGGGATGCAGCAGGGCGATGATAGCAGCAATTTTCATTTCTTTAGCTTCCACCTTTCGACCCAAAAATTCGGGTGTTCTTCCTACCATTAGCCCGGAAATAAATACTGCGATAATCAGGAATATAAAATAGTTGAGTAATCCAACACCTTTACCTCCATAGAAGCAGTTCGTCATCATACTCAATAACTGCATGGCCCCCGACATGGGCATGGAACTATCATGCATGGAATTCACCGAGCCGGTGGATATAATGGTGGTCATTACCTGCCAGTAGGCCGAGGCTGGCACACCCAGTCTTACTTCTTTACCTTCCATCGCAGTATTGTCTGCGATGCCCAGACGAGTAAGAGCCGGACTACCGTTCATTTCTGATATCATATTCGGGATCATAAAAGTGAGCATGCCCGCCGTCATCACACCAAAAATTACATAACCCAGTTTTTTTCTCCTGATGAAAAAACCAAAAGCGAAGATAAGCGCCATGGGCAATATTACCTGCGCGATGATCTCCAGCATATTAGTGAAATAATCAGGGTTTTCCAAAGGATGGGCCGAGTTGGTGCCAAACCATCCACCACCGTTCGTGCCCAAGTGTTTTACTGCGATCATTCCTGCAGCCGGGCCGCGCGAGACCTGCACCGAATCTCCCTGCAGTGTTACAATGCTATCCTTGCCATCGAAGCTTGCTGGTGTACCATTGAAAGCCAATAGAACGGCCACGATAATACAAAGCGGCAATAATATTCTTGTAATAGTCTTGGTAAAAAACACGAAGAAGTTACCCAGTTTTTCAGTGGTCCTTTCAGCGAAGGCCCTAAATAATACCACTACCGCTGCCACACCGGTGGCTGCCGATACAAACTGCAAAAAGGTAATAATAATGAGTTGTGTAAGATAGGTCAGCCCGCTTTCGCCGGAATAGTGCTGCAGGTTACAGTTCACTAAAAAACTGATTGCAGTACTAAAAGACAGATCCGGTGTCATATTCGGGTTGCCATCAGGGTTTATTGGTAATGACCCCTGGAATAAAAGAATAAAAAAAGCATATATCAGCCATATAAAATTAATAGCAAGCAATGCGGCCAAATGTTGCTTCCAGTTCATTTCTTTTTTAGGATCAATACCACAAATGCGGAAAATAAACCGTTCAAAAGGATGCATAAAATCGGTAAACGTTTTCTCGCCTTTAAAAACCTTTGCAATATATTTTCCAAGGGGGAAAGCAATCAATAAGGTTAAGAAAAAACTAACCAGTACACCTGTCATTTCTGTGTTCATAAAAACTATTGTTATTAGATTGATTAAAATTTTTCAGGTTTCAATAAAACATATACCAGGTAAAAAAACACCAGTATGGAAATAATAAAAAGAATGTTCATCATGACTTTAGTAATTAGATATTTTCAAAAAAATTGATAGTCTTAAAGAAGAGGTAAAAGCAAAAAAGTAAAAGCAATAAATAAAGGACTGTTAACATTGGTTGAAATTTTTTGTACGGGAAGCAATGGCCAAACGGTATGCCCGGGAGCGTTTCTTTTATATCAACCTGCTTAAACACAATCTGGACGGCAGGTACGCCAGTAAACAAAACGTTATGCAGGATGCCTGCAAATATTAATACCCTCTCATAATGAGAAGGTATTATCAAAATGATATAGTTCCTGATTGAATTAAATTCCAAAGAAGTTTGCACCGCTTAGCCTCTTATCTGCATGCCTGCCATATATTGAAAATCCGCTCCAGTAAAGTGGATTGGATGTATCTTCCATGCAGTCGGGAAGATTATTCTGGATCGCATCGAGTTGGCACTTTTGTAAGGCAATATTTCGGGGGAATTTAGCAGCATACGTGTAAAAAGCTTTCATAAACGACAGTGCAATCTCATCATTAATTTGCCAGTAACAACCAAGGATGCTTTTGGCACCGGCGAAGTTTAGCACTTCCGGCAAACTAACGATCCACCTTCCGGGTAATATGAAAAGATCTGCCGACCAACAAGCAGAAAGTGTGATGTGATCCACCGCAGAAAATGCCTCACTCACCGATATTTGGCGAATGGTTAATTTTTCTCCATTTGATAGTATCAGCCCTGATTGACCAGGATCCTGGTGGTCGAACTTACCATGACAGGCTATATGTAAAACCCGGGAACCGGATGCTTCACGTATGATGTTGGCAGCGGTAGTGCCGTTGTCGTCAAGCAAACTAACTTCCCGAAGAGGATACAACGATTTTAAAATTGCCTGGATTGCGATTGCTTCCCTTTCAGCTCCAGGCAACGGCGCAAAGTCGGTTCCTCCTTTGGATACGAAAGCACACAAAGCTTTCGGCAGACGAGAAGACTTATGCGTATTATTTGCGATGGGCAGGCTGGTAAATTTGATGGATATTGCCATACGCTGCACCAGGTATTCGTTTTTATATAGGATGCTTGAAAACGGAAATCCGCACAACGCGTCATCCGGAACAATAGTAAGTTGGGTTACATGTGAAGGTGTATTTTCAAGTATATCAAGCAGTCCGATCCCGCGGGCTATCGTAGTTGATAATATGCCAAGCCTTTCTCTTCGTTCAGGCGAGGAAATATCAATTGCATCCAGGTCTTGTGCTGAGTACAGGTGCCATTGCTCCACCCACTTCCGCAACTCAAACCGGTTGAGGTTGATGGTTGAAAATCCTATATAAAATTTCCTGCGGTAAACAACAACGGTACGATCTGGCAGCACGAGGAAGGACAGGCTTAGTTTTCGAGATGGATGGAAAAGAATACTTTTGATCAGTGTAATTCCGTCTTTAAGCCCTCGACTACCAGGATTGATACGCAAGGCATCCCTAACGACTTTTTCTTTATGGGCATCAATCAAATGCAGCAGCCGTGTAATACCCATAAAAGTTTGAAAGGCGCGCCACGACGATGCCAACAAGTTCCGCGATCGAAGCTTATTTCCTATAACGGAGAGGTCAAGGATCTTTTGGTTAAGATATTCTTCTTCCGCAGTCCATTTGTTGATGAAGAACATGGACTGTTGATCAGCAGGTAATGAACGTGACAGTTCTTCCAGCACCTGCTGGTTATTTTCCAGTATCATTTTCTTATTCAATGGTTTAGCCATCGGATTCCAACTGAGCAGCCGTTGCGCTTGCCACAATTCGGGTAATAGTCCCTGTTCCCTAAAATAATGGCAACTTAATTGCAGGCTCTCTATATTGATTGCCGTTTGATGGTAATAATTCAGAAGATATTGCAACACTACTAGCCTGTTTTTTACTAATACAGAGTCTGTGGCATCGAAGACCTGCATCAACCCTTTTAGTTCGAGGGATGCATCCGATAATTGTCCCGTGGCCAGAATAGTTTGAAAAAAAATGGCTCGTTCCTCAAACCTGACCAGGAAGCCAGTACGCTGATCTGTAGGATACCAGGCTTTTCCTTTCTCGGGCCCGGCTGACGACTGCGGACTCTCGATATTTCCACGAGAACGTCTTCGAATTGTAATAAGTGATGGTATAACAGACACCGTTGGTACAGAGGAAGTAGCCCGCTGTTTCGTGAGCGATCGCAAATTATATATTTGCTGGTTCCATTCTCCTGTGCCTGTACGTGCAGCGAGCACTTCAGCCTCGTCCAGCAGCCTTTCTGCTACCGAATGCTGGTTTAAATAAATTTTGGTGTGGGCCATGTTAAGAATTGTGATAAGTGTGCCCCCGAAAAGACCCCGGCCATGATACCAGTTATATATTTTTTGCAGTATAATTAAAGTATCTCCAAAACGGCCCCGGAGAAGATCCAATTTGGCCTGAAGCTGCCAACAGCTTACCTGCTGACTATGGTCGTCAACCAGTGCTAAATTACTGTTTGCCTTATCAATCCAATGTTGTGCGTTTTTTATCTCTCCCATTTCCAGGTGTGCCTGTGCAATTGCCACCGGCAGAGAGCTCAATAGTGCACGAGTGATGATATTATCTGCCAGCGTGAATTTTTCATAACCATATATAAGGGCAGACAACGCATCATTGTATTGACCTAACCCAATCAGTATTCTACCAATGACATATAATAATCGGGGATAGAGCATATTCCTATCTGCCGGGGGCAATTCCGAGATAGGGCATTCCTGCGTCCATGCCTTTAGTTGGGAGAACTTAATGGCGGTAACGTCACCAGTGAGTTGACCGATAATTTTCAACGTGGTAAAAGAGGTATCCAGGTCACCGTCCGCCAGATATATTTCGCATCGCTTAAGAACTATGTTAGCCCCTACTACAACATTGCCGTTGGCGTATAAAAGATCCTGGAGCGCACTTAAAATCAGGTTAGCCTCGTCCGTCTTCTCGAGGCTTATCTCAATGTCAGCAAGCCTTTCCATTACATTAGCGTCATAGCTATTAAACGAGCGAGCCATGTCACCAACATTGGCCATCCTTGATAAAAGCAACTGCCGGTAAAGCGTTGCCGCCTCGCGCAGCTTCCCTTCAGCGTACAATTTATCTGCCGTTATTAGGCCGGTTCTGAAATCAATTGCATTAACAGGCATGACTAAATCTTAGTGGTCGCCTTATTGTCGATATACATATAATATATCCGGGTGTTGGTGGTGTCTTTGTTGCTGCTACCAGCGGAAATTGAATTGGGCCGTGCTGATAATTTAAATTTATATTTTCCATCCTTACCCTCGGCAGGCACGATTTTCAATTCATACCGGTAGTTGGCCAGGCTGGTTTCATTCATCTCTATTATTCGTATTCCTGGCGGTAATTTGTTCACATCAATGGTCGACTGAAAGGCTATGTTCCAGTCTAAATTATTAAGTCCCGGATTGTTTTCGACAAATACCCTGGCTTTCCCATGATTGATCTGCTGCACCGCATCACCAAGGGGTGCGTTTTTCCCGGATGGCATGGCATCAAAATCTATGTTGGCCATTCGGATATCGTCATGCCCTTTTAGCCGCAAATAGCTGTTCAGCGTTTGCATATCCTGGCTGCTGAACTCAGCCTGGTTTATGAGTTGAATTTTATGTAGATCGTTGTAAAAATCGGCATCAGCATGAACTCCACCGCCGAAGGCGTTGTTGAGGAGATCTTCTGCGCTTTCAATACGGCCTTTCTCCAGTTCACGAAGCGCCAGCCGGAGTTTTAGTTCAGGTGTATTGCTACGCGCTTCTGCCAAGTCTTTCAACGCAAGGTCATACTCGGCTTTGTCGGAAATCCTATCAAGGTCATGTAGTTCATCGAAATATTTTTTACGATACGCTGTTTTGAATTTTGCCAGGTCGGCAGATTTCCCAAACTCTTCAATCACGCCTGCATAATTGCCTTTTTGATAAGAGGACGCAATTGAACTAGAGGTGTTAGACGACTTATAAATTATACTCCGGTTGCCAGCAAGTGCTTTAGCCTCTGTTTCGTTCATAAATTTGATCAGGCATATTTTTGATTCGTTAGTAATACCCGCCACGCGGCTGTCCCATTGTGCCGGCAGGAAAACATCCGGCTTGCCCTGCAATTCAATTTTTGTCCAGTTATCTGAACCTTTAACTTTAACGAGATACCTTTTATTTTTTTCCAGCGTCACCAGGGCTTCTGTTTTAGCAGAACCTGCAATGAAAAGCTGAGGGTCCTGAACGTCGCTTAGTTCTCTGGCGAAGGATTGTACACGATCTATGTCCCGGCTACGAAAACCTATGTCAAATCCATTACTGACCTTCTGCACCTGGAGATCGCCAATAGGCACATCTTTTTGCGAAAATCTGAATTTAAGCTGATTACCTTCAGCAGCAATAGTTCGCTCAAAATTATTACTTCCCAATTCTTCAAACCGTGCACGCAGTTTTGTATCCCCCGCTACTTTCGTGATGATGTTGTACTCATTTCCGACGGTCTTAAAATCATAAGTAGCACCCTTCAAAAATTTGAGTTCGCTACCTGCCTGGGAGTAGTCTAGGTTCGACCTTCTTAGCAATACACTAACATCTTCCGATAGAGCTGATGTAGATTTAAGAGTAGCCTTTTCTGCCAACGATACCCCTCCTTCAATATACCTGGCCTGACCTTTTGCCGTGTATTGGCTTTGTAACAAAGGCAGTGCTTCCGTTTCCGACCCATTATACCCCTTACCAAAAAAGCTGATCCTGTGCCAATCGTTATATTTAAGGGCGGGGTGTTGATGAACCCATTCCGTAAAATTGAGATCTCTTTTTACCGGCACATCATTTAGAAAATCCATCTTACCGGAATTTTCATTTGCATTCAACCATCCAATTACCAGGCTCCATTTCATGATTTCATTCAGCACCTGGTATTCCTGTTCATAAGCAGCTATTTCTTCATAGTGACCATTCATCCAGTTCATTGGGCCGGCAAACAGCGCAGACACAGGTACTTCTGTTCCAGGTTGAAGTGGGTCAGAGGAAGCCGAATAGATTTTTGTTGCATTGCGTGCAAATAGTAACCTGTCATTAAATCCTACAGTCTGGTAACCACCGTTATTGGGTCCAAACCACAACCGGCAGGATGGAAAAGAATCTCTTTCCTTTTCGTAGATCCGGGACATGGATATTGCACTGGACACATCAGTGACAAATCCGTAAATGGAATCCAAAGGGGAAGAGTCGGCATAATTCATTGACCATAATTTTGCCAGCAGGTCTGTGTAAAACAGATGCATTCCAACTTCTGTCCCTTGCAATTCTCCATCATACCGGGCTTTTTGGAATTGACACTTGCGTGCCTCGTAGAACAAAAAGTCTGAAATCTCACGGGCTTTGGCATCCGGGTTTTGCTTCAGCTTATAAAGGAAATTGAGAAAGGGTTGTTCATTGCCTTTGAAAAATGCGGAGTAGTATATCCCCTCGAAGTCATTGTTGGTATCATAAAGGCGCAGATACTGTTTATATTTATTTATCAATGCAGCAAGGTCACCATATCGATAGCTGGGGTCCAGCGAAAACCCACTTCCGCTCACAAGATGAAGCCTTTTTTGCTCTTCCTTCATAGCCTCTTCAAGCCGGAACTTCTCTGATTCGGTAGTGTATCGCTGTGAAGTCCACTTATTATTAAAAGCGTTATTTTTCTCTTTTATTTGCTCCTCCGATTGATAAATTGCCGCGATATCCTCCATCGTAACATTCCTGGTAACACCCCCTCTCAGTTGCCTTCCGCCCAATATCAATCCATCGACTGAATTTTTTATGGAAACAAGGTCACGCGTGTGAGCCAGAAAAGTTTTCAGGTCTTTTATACCGGTAACTTTCAGGCTATAATACCCATACTTTTCGGAATAAATGTCAGTACCGGTTATAGCTGATAATCTTGTAAGAATTCCTCTATTGTTAACTGTGTCAATTTTATACCTGAATGGCAACACTGAAAGGGGTATTTCTCCGGTATTTTTTTGTTGTTCGTCTGCTATGTGAGAAATATATTCCGCTTCTTCCATGCTGGAAGCAGAAGGAAAGAGTGCGACCACCACGCCGTTACCAATATTGCGGGAACGTGTTTTGGTATAATCACAATTGGTGATGTTTTCATTATAGCCAGCCCTTGTAAGGGGAAGATCAAAAGTCAACTGGCCTATTTGTTCGGTAGATAATCCTGCATCTGACAAAATGCTATATAATAACCAGTCGCGTACCTGGTCCATTCTCTCCCGTATAGTCAATTTAATTTCCGACTCTGGCTGCAGCCCAAGACTAACATTTACCGTTCTTCCCTCACGATAATGGGTAAACGCACTATCATGCTTTTGCCGGCTGTCAACGACAGGAATGATTGTACTGTTTAAATTATACAAAACGACGAAAGCCGTTATTATAAGTAAAAATCCTCCTGCGAGTATATAATTACTACGTTTCATATTGTATCTTTTATGGCTTTGAAATATTAAATTGTACACGTTGGTTGATATAAGATTGCATGTTGTCCTTGTCAGACAGATCACCTGTCATTAACCAGGTTGCCAGCGTGCGCTGATAAATACGCAATACATCTTCCGTCCGCCGGTCTTCGCCAAATAATGGCAAATGCCTCAGGTACGAGGTAGCTTTTTCAAGCACATCACTATACTTGCCATCTTGTTTAAGTAAGAAATTTAATTCAGTGAAAGCCATATTTCGTTGATGTTGTGCATAGAGCTGAATGCCGGATAAAACGCCCATCGTTAATAAAAAGAATATGCCGCATGCTGCTATTCCTTTTGTCCAGGGATCACGGCAACTGTAAACCCAGTACAGAAAAGGTTCAGATGAAGTTTTCGCTATTGTTGTTGGCGGCTTGCTTTGGAAGGTCTCGAAAGGGCCAGGCTGGCCCTGCGTTTCAGCAGGCACCACTTGTTCACTTTTAAACAGCAGGCCTCTTACAAATTTCACTACTTTCTGCCTGGCTGTATCATCCAGGCCAGGAAGATCTTTTAACAATTCCTGAATCCTCACACCCAGAGATATTGCGGGGGGTGGATCTTTAAGTACCCGGTTAATGATATTATAAATATATGCTGCCTGCTGAACCCGGTTATCCCCCAATTCTTCGTAAATGCCGATCTTATTCATCAGGTAGAACAGATAGGCATTTTCCCTTTTCTTAACAATACCTTTCTCTTCATTTTCGATGAAAGCGTTTACCCGGGTATATCCGATCTCAGCGTCGTTTTTCATTTGCTGTCCGCTTGAACTAAGGTGAGTGTTGGGCTGACGCCTGATATTCTGCATCACCCTGGCTATTTCCTTCTTTTGATTTTCCATGCGGTCCATCAATGTATTCCACGATTGTTGGATATTTTCAATGTCAGGATGGTATGTCATAGCTTTGCGCACAGCAAGCAATGCAAATGACACGTTGTTAAAACCTGCCTGTTTAATCCCGTAATAATAGTAAAGCCACCCCAGTGTATCAAAACATTGAATTTGTACGACTTCAGGAAAAGTCCTACCCTCCAGTTCCCCGATCAATTTTCGTAAATTCTGTGTGGCGGAATTTTTATTTTCATCCTGCAGTTGAGTAATCCCCTTGTCCAGGCATAATTCGATAAAGCGGGTGGCAAAAAAAATATTTCCAGGATATACCTTGTTTAACTCTCCGCTGAATAGCAGAGCCTTCTCATTTTCTTTCAACAGGTCATAACGCTGTATTACATATGTTGCTATTTTGGTAAGGTATTGTTTATTTACTTCGGCACTGGTAAGGAGGATCTTAATGGCCACTTTAATCTGTTCGATGAAATAAAAGACCCGGTTTTTATGATCAGGAAGTTCTGCAGTAGAAAAATATCCATTTACCCGGCCCGTAAACGTTTTAATTAGCGCATTCTTCAGCAGCTCATCCCGCCTATCATCTTTCAAAGTTTTACAAATATGCAGACAGGATTCCCAAAAAAATTCTGCCGCCCGAAATTTGCCCTGCATTTCCATTTCCATAGCCTTGTCAAAGAAATGAAACATACGTTTGATTTTCTGATATTCCGATAATCCCCAGCCTGATAGAAATTTCCACCTTTTTAACTGCTCAGGCGATCGCGGAGTATTGATTCGTTGAACCAGGTCATTCGGATAATTCGGGATATCCCACTGTTTCAATTGTATAAGTTCCATAAATCAAAATTTAATTTTTTGATGTGAATACTTGTTATAACTAAAGGCGTATAGGGAAGATTATGTTCTTGTGAGAACTTCGGATAAAAAAAGGAATTTAGGTAACCGCGAATTCTGATAATAAATCCATGCTAAACGGTCATAAAGAAATGTCTATCTGATCAACATACTTCATTACAGCAGTTCCAAGTTTGTTTGACACGGCCTGGCGTATATTCTTGTAAATATCCGGGCTGAAGGTAGCTTTCCTTGAAAAATAGTCCAGTGTTGAACTCTCTTTGGATGAACTAAAAAATAAGATATTGTCAATTCTTTCGGATGAACTAATAAAAAAAGCACCGAGTTGCAAGGACACGGCATTGTTTTGCTCTGACACCAGTCCTACCTGGAAAAAGCCTTTTGACAAAGAGTGAGTATTTTTTTCGAAAACACGTATCCGGTTGTCTTGGTCGGATAAGTTACGCATCGAATCGATGGTTGTTTTTATGATCGAAAGATAGTCTTGCCCAAAAGCAGCCACTAAGATTTCAAGGATGGCTGTATTAACCGCGAAAATATTTCCTTTCATCTGGTAAGTAGAAACTCCCGTTCCTTCAATGACCCAACCAATATTCGATAGCACGCTGGCAAACACATTACACCATTCCATAGAACCGGAACTGTCCGGAAATTGCTTGTTGGCAGCCAGTTGGGCAAGCAAGGTGGATTGCACAACGTCAGTACGATTCTGTTCGCTTACACCTGAGACGAAGGAGAGTGCGCTTTTGTCCGAAAGAAATGATTGGTCCTTAGATTTGTCAAAGCTGAGGTCTTGAACGGCAGGTTCCATCACATCTCTGAATATTGCTCTATTACTGGCAGCCAGAGGTGCCTTTAAAGAAAGAGCAGCAATAAATTCAAGAGAATTCTCCATATAATAAATTTTAATCGACAGTATGGAACTGATCCAGTAGGCAGACTAATGAATCAGGCAAATACTTTTGAGATACTTGCAATTGACGATTGCTCTACTGTTATTAAGGCGTTAGGGATTATCATAAATATAAATCCTTCCCGTGAAGATTGCAATAGTAAAAAGTAATTTATTATTTCCTATTTACTCTCGAGTTAAAATTTGCTTTTTTATTGATTGAATATTCAATAGACTGTACGCCTTTAATAAGTTTGGCGTACCTCGGCAGATCAGTTGGGAGTAACTTTTAACCCGCTTAACCACTAATCCCGCAACGCTTTAATCAATGATTTAATCAATCCGTTCTCACCCCACAAACGGTTGCGGGTAAGACCCAGCCGTACAACCATCAGCTTTTTCGATGGTATAATATAAATATTCTGACCTTCATACCCATCAGCAAAATACATGTCTGCCGGCAACTCCGGGAACAGGCGGTTGTTAATATTGTTTCCTTCACCGGCATTGAGCCACCACTGAAATCCATACTCGCCTTGTTTTGCGGCTGATGATGGAGTAGTCGATTGTCGAACCCAGTCAACAGGAAAAATCTGCTGATTATTACATTGACCGTTGTTCAGGTACAATAATCCAAACCGCGCCCAGTCACGTGCCGTAGCAAAACAGAAGGATGATCCTACAAATGTTCCGGACGCATCCGGTTCGAGAATTGTATTATACATGCCCACCTTATAAAACAATTCTTCATAAGGAAATGCATGATACCCATGTTCGCCTATTACCTGGCGGTAGATCCTGGAAAGGATATTGGAGTTTCCACTGCTATAGCGAAAATTTTCACCCGGAGTACGTTTCAGACTTTGCGAAGCAGCGAAGGCGGCGGTGTTTCCCTCCCGGAAAAGCATCTTGTTTGCATGAGAAGGTTTATCATATACTTCATCAAAGTTTAACCCGCTGGTGTGTTGTAATAATTGGGAAACCGTGATGGAGTGCCGTTGGTCATTGACGTTTTTCCATTCGGGAACAGGAGCCGGTTGGGCAATATCAAGTTTATGTTGTTTAACCAATATTCCTGCAAGAGCACCCATAATACTTTTCGTCATGCTCCACCCGGTTAAACGGGTTTGAGATGAAAAACCCGGTGCGTATCGTTCCGCTACAATCTGGTTTTCATAAACAACAATTAACGCTCTTGTGAGGTTGGTAAAAGCTTCTTCCCTTTTATTAAAGATTTTATCAACAGCAGATAATACTTGCAAAGAATCAATGCCAGAGGGAAAACGATCGATCAATTTATCACCCATGGGCCAGAGGACTGAATCAGTTTGTACTCGTGGCAGCATTGGTAACGGGAATTGCTGCATACGGATGTCTTCTTCGGATATACCGTTTACCAGGGTTGCACCAAATCGTTTTCTGTATATCGCCTTTTTTACGGCAAAACCAAACATCGAACAGGTTACGGACGAATCCTGGAAGTTGACTTTATAGCTTGCAAAAGTCAAAGGCATGAAGTCGAGATCCTCCGATTTGATATCACTCTCGCTCCTGCCGGAAACGAAAACTGACGAGCATAAAACTTTTGCGCCATAGCCTGTTGCAATGGGAAAGGCTACCCAGCAGTAATACAAACCATACAGCAGGAACCCTATAAAGACTGTCAATAAAAGGCGTTTCGCTCTCTTTAGAAACATGATATGATAAAGATAATTATTTCAACCCTAAAACATACTGACTATAGAAACCGCTTTAGGTCTTATCTTCAATAATAGATTTCAATCAGCGGCGGCTACGGGTGTAACATTATGAAATGACCGCCTATACCATTGCTTCAACGCCAGTTGAAATATTTAACAAAATTAATCACCCATGAGCAAGCATTTTGGAGTTGTCTTTTTATTTACCTTATTCAGATTATCTTCTTTTGAACAAACACCCATTACCAATAGTAATGCTGTCGTGTTTTGCAAAGTATGGGGTTTCTTAAAATACCACCATCCAGCTTTAGCATCAGGAAATACCGACTGGGACTCTGTTTGTGTAATGAACATCAGTATCATCTCTAAAAGAAAAAATAAGGTGGAGTATAACAATCAGCTGGAGAAGATAATTGATGACGCCGGCAAGATAACCATGGAAGATGACCATACAAGCAGTGACACGTTGTTTACTTCCAATCTACCAGACAGCATTTCGTGGATAGATCGATCAAATGTATTAAGCAGCAAGGTGAAAGCGAAGCTGAAATTTATCTATCAAAATAAAAACCAGGGACTCAACAGGTACATAAAAATTATCAGCAACACAGCGGATTATTCAGGAGAAAATAAATATGAGCGTATAGGTTTTCCAAGCGAGACGTACCGGCTGCTGTTTTTGGCCAGGTTTTGGAACATAATAAATTATTATGCCCCTTACAAATATCTCGTAGAAGAAAACTGGGATAATGTTTTAAACAGGTTCATTCCCAGGTTTGTTGCTGTAAAGGATTCCGTTTCTTACTATAAAGTTTTACTGGAATTAGCAAAATCTCTGAGCGATGGCCATTGCCAGTTAAGTAAATCTTACCAGGTAGCGGAGATCAACAACCTGGTTTTAGGAAAGTACACCGTTCCTTTTTACACCGACATCCTGGTTGAAAAAGTCATTGTGCGCAGATTAGCAAATGATTCTCTTTGCCGGAAGGCTGGCATTACGAAAGGCGATGTAATATTAAAAGCCGACAATCTCTCCATATCTCAAATAACCAGGGAAAGAAAAAAACACATATCTGCTTCCAATAAATCCGCTGAAGCGCACCTGCTAAGCCGGTTTATCCTGGACGGACAAACACCTTTGAGCACATTAACCATACAACGAGGAGACAAAATTTTTACAACAACTATTCAACGAACGCTCAGCGCTGAAAGAAATTGGGGAGAACTGGTGAACTATATGGCTAATGATGTTGGGTATAAAAGCCTGGATGACTCTACACTGCTAATATATGCCATGCAAATCTGGGATGGCAATCTCGATACGTTGAA
>JBDSBP010000131.1:0-5095 GCA_039921525.1 Chitinophagaceae bacterium
TTGATACATCTGAAAATGTTTCATGGATGCCGTTATTAAAAAAGTCTTAAATGAAATACTGCTGAAGCAAATTACTAAATTAGTTATGAAACAGACCTAAAATGCATAGTAATAGCCACGGAAGACAACTGGAGTAGGCTACAACAAGTAGCTGACAAACCAGGTGTTTATTTAGGCTATGCCAATATTGATTACAATAATGCTAAAACTCATCAAATCGCAGAACAATCCTGGAAGCTTGTAAAAGAACAACAGAAAAGCCGTAGAACAGATGCTGTCAGCGAAATGCAGGAAGCAGTAGCAAATGGAAAAGTACTTACTGATCTGCAAGAAATATATAAAGCTGCTATTGACGGACGTGGAGAAGTTCTTATTGTGCATCAGCATTTTTCTCAACCAGTATTAATGCAAGACTAAAGAACTTTCATTTTAATAGATGATGTAACTATCGAAAATGCAATCGACGATATAACAAGCAATATGCATGGGAAGTATTATCCAAAAAAGGCACTGTACATTTTACATCTCAAGATGAAATAAAGGACCTGGGTAAAATTGTCATGAAAACAAGATACTAAATCACTTTCTATAACATTGATATTGCTGCAAGGGGGACTGGAGGTTGATACTTCGGCTGTCTGCATCGCTATACGTTTTTTCGAGGAGACGATTATCTATTTGGCTTTTTGTTGTTAGCTTCAACTTTATATTTTCAATCGGGCAGCCGTTCCGGGCCGGACGTTATAAAATATCCCACCTGCTGCAATACCTGCCCGTTCACGCAACCCTCAAGCGGCGTCCAGCTCACTTCAAGCGATTACGTTAAATTCAAAGTTTCTAAGGGCGACCGCACATTGCGGTACATTTGCAAGGTAAACAAACCCAAACACAAGGGCAACCTTGCAAAAGAGTTGCTATTACCGACACACAGCCAGCCAATTTCAGTTTGACCGATAGCCATAATGTTTCTATAAATTTACAAATGGCCAGGGTGTAGGTGAAATTTGAAGATAATAGGTAAAACAAACACAAAAGAATTATCAATTAGTTTATTCTTTACAAACATGAAAAGCAATTTATAATGATACATTTTACGGAAGCCGAAAAAGCAATACACTATCCTGCCGACAGACGAAGTTTTATTGCACTTAAACCTTATATACTTATTATTTTTTTCGTGCTGATTATTGGCTTACCCAGTATTGCATGGCTTCAATATTTTTTTGTTGGATTGCCGGCTGATACTTCTCTGTCTGTTGTTCCTTTCACAAAAGGATACCCTTCAGGTTTTCCAATATGGATAAACCTAAGCCATTGGGTCAATTTCTTTTTTTTGGTGTTGATTATAAGAAGCGGATTTTCAATATTGGTCGACCATCCTCGTTTGTACTGGAATAATAGTTGCAAACCCGACACTGCTTGGATAAGATTCACCCCTTTAAAAACACCCAAAGATAAACTTTGGACCGCTAAAGAAGATGCCCGATATATTAGCCCAGTTATAGGATTGCCCGGTTATAGGCATACGATAGGTATTGCCAGAGTCTGGCACTTTCTTACCGTTCCTTTTTTCCTGTTAAACGGCGCTATTTTCACTATCCTTTTATTTTATACAAATCAATGGAAACGGCTGGTACCGACTTCATGGAAAATATTACCTGATTCATGGAATGTTTTTGTACATTATATTACTTTCAATATGCCCGTGGAACCTAATGGGTTTTATCTGTATAATGCGTTGCAACAGCTTTCCTATTTTGGAGTAGTTTTCATTCTAGCACCGCTGGCTATGCTTACTGGTATGGCTATGTCGCCGGCTATTGAAAATCGTTTTCATTGGTATCCAAAATTATTCGGCAACCGGCAAAGTGCCCGTTCTATTCACTTTTTAGTTATGATAGCTTACTCCATTTTTACCATCATACACATAGTCCTGGTGGCAGCTACGGGATTAGTAAGGAATATGAATCATATAACTATTGGAACTGACGATCCCAATAGTTATAAAGGGCTTTATATAGGTATAGCAATTATTCTAGTAACGACTGGATTTTGCTTTTTTGCTCATTGGCTTTCCTGGCATAAACAAAGGCTTCTTCAACATCTGCAGGCAGCTGTTAACGGTACATTGTGGCGTATTTCGGTGAACCGTTTTAAACCAAAAGCTTACTATCAAAAGAAAAATATTTCACCTTATTTCTGGCTTAACGGAAAGATGCCGGACTCGGCTGAATGGGGAAAACTTGCAGGAAATAACTTTGCAGATTATAAACTTAAGATAGGCGGCCTGGTAAATAACCCTGTTGAGTTATCATTGGATGAACTTAAAATGATGGGCAAGGAACAAAATATTACCATGCATCATTGTATTCAGGGTTGGTCGGGCATAGCAGAATGGGGAGGACTACCTTTGCGTAAAATTGTTGAATTGGTGAAACCTGACCCTGCAGTAACAACTGTTGCTTTTTTCTCTTTTGGTGAAGGGTTGTATGGAGGTAGCTATTATGACACACATACGCTCGACAATTGCCTCAAGCCTCAATCAATACTTGCCTGGGAAATGAATTACGAACCAATTTCGCTTGAACATGGAGCACCGTTGAGGCTTCGAATAGAAAACCAGTTGGGCTATAAAATGGTAAAGTGGGTATGCTCGATTGAATTTGTAGAAACCCATGAAAGCATAGGCAAAGGATTTGGTGGAAAAAATGAAGACGATGAATACTTTGATTTATTGGCAGATAGTTAGAAGTCATAAGTAGGTATCTTTACTAAAAAATGGAACATACCTTTAAAATAGGAAATCATGTAAAATGTAATTCTGAAGCCGGATATGTATCAGGTAAAATTATAAAAATACATACCGCCGATTTTGATTACGAAGGCTATATACATCACGCCACTAAAGAAGATCCTCAATATGCCATAAAAAGCGACAAGACCGACCACATTGCAGTGCATAAAGGGAAAGCACTGACAAAATTGAGTCAATAATTATTTAAATTAAAATACATAACCATTGAAATAAAAAATAATGAATCTACAGACTTAAGGCCTGAAGGAGCCCGTTAATGGATACTCCATTGGTAAGCATGGTCATGCCGGAATTTACTAAACAATTCAAAGCTGAGGCTACGTGGGGAAATATCCATCGTAATGCCATGACGGTTTATAAAACAAATGGAATGCGTATTGTACGTATTACATTGCATCAAGAGACAATATTAAAAAAACACACCGGCGATGACATTATAAGTGTGCTGGTACTTGAAGGAAAAATATTTTTTTGACCTTCAACAACATATTTTCAATGGGGAATTTGTGCCGGACTGAACACTTAATGAATACTATGCTTTCGCAAATACTCAAACGTTACCTGCAAGGCTACCGAATCAGCTAACGACATCAACTGTCAGACATAAATTGACAACATCTGCAGAATGAAAAAACTGTTTACTCATTACAACATTGGACATTTTATAAACCAGCCGACAAACCAGACGGACTTTGAAATTATGCGGTTTGACGAAATGGACGAACCTGATGTGGACGATATTCATAAACACAGTTTTACGAAATACTATGGACAGAAATAAGGTATTAGCAAACAAACTATTGACTACAAAGAATATGAAGTTCTGCCAAACAGTTTATTTTTTATTTCGCCAAACCAGGTTCATCAATTTGAAGAATGGAAACCTTTGACAGGTGGAACGATTTTATTTACCCAAGACTTTTTTTTGTTGAATCACGATAGTAAAAACAAATTATTTGAACTCACTTTTTTAGACAATTTCTATGCTAATCCTTGCATCAGTTTGACCCGGAAAGATTTTGCCGACATCAAGCAAACCATTGATTTAATTTCGGTTGAACAAAAACGTACAGATAAAAGCTCCACAATTACACAATCTTTGTTGCATATTTTATTGGCACAAGTTCAACGCCTCATAGACACGGAAACCGAAAAACCAATTTCAAAAAAATATCTTATCATTTACAAACAATTTAAAAACTTGTTGGACGAGCATTTTGCAGAAAACCGGACTTCAAATTTCTATGCACAACAATTATTCATCACTCAACATCATTTGAACCTGATTTGCAAAGCAGTAACAGCCAAAACAGCAAGTGAAGTTATTAGAGCAAGAAATATTTTAGAAGCAAAAAGGCTTTTGACTTTTTCTGACTTCTCAGTTTCAGAAATCGCCACACAATTAAACTATTTCGACAGTTCCTATTTTGCAAAGCTGTTTAAAGCCGAAACAAACAAATCGCCAATCGCTTTTAAAACTAAAATGTCCGCAAAATACCGAATAAGATAGCTTTCATCATAACATCAGGGCATAACCCCGGCCTACTTTTGTGTCGTAAATTTTAAATTAAAAAATATGATACAACAAGAACAAAAATGGGCCATTGATTTTAGCCACAGCAAAATCGGTTTTAGTGTTAAACACTTTGGAATTACTGAAACAGAAGGCTTTTTTAAATCAGCAGAAGTTGCTATTTGGGCTGACAGTAAGGATTTCTCAGACGTAAAAGTTGATATTTTAATTGACGCCAATAGCATCAACACAAACGACGAACAACGTGATGGACATTTAAAGTCCGTCGACTTTTTTGAAACAGAAAAGTTTCCAAAAATTCATTTTAAAAGTACAAGCATTGAAAAAAATGCAGAAAACAATTTCAAATTAAACGGAAATCTTACCATCAAGGATCATACAAAACCTATTGCACTTGAATTGGGGTATGTTGGAATTGTACCGAAAGACCCTTACGGCAACACGAAAGTTGGCTTGGCGCTTCAAGAAAAAATCAATAGAAAAGATTTTGGATTAGTATGGAATGTGGCTCTGGACCACGGTGGTGTGGCGGTAAGCGAAACCGTAAAAATTAATTGTCCAATTCAGCTTCTAAAAATTCAATAATGGGAAATCGTATCTGGTTGATCACAGGAGTTTCAAACGGTTTGGGCAAGCAATTGCCCCAACTGTTATTGATATAGGTAATTTTGTAATTGGTACTCTTTGTAGTCAAACACAAACCGACATTTCAGCAATAATCATAGAGACCATGCCTTTACCTTGAC
>JBDSBP010000132.1:0-2984 GCA_039921525.1 Chitinophagaceae bacterium
GATACACCAGGGAACACCAGGTAGGCATTTTCCGTATTAAGGGTCATAACGGGGTAAGATGTCGGGTCACCTAAAATTTCGGTAAGTACCGTTTTAGCGGTGGTTGGATCAACTAAAGACATGCGTATGGCAACTCTCAATCGAAGAGAATTACAAAATTTTCTCCATTTGGTCGCGTCTCCTTTATATATTAAATCCCCGACTCCAATAGCGCCGGTTCCACCTTGCTTAAAAATATCTGCAGCCTGCTTTAATTCAACAAGTATTGTCTTATAAACGGTGGCCTGGTCATCATATTTAGGGTAGAGGAGGTTGGAATCCAGGCGGAACGCTTCCGTGTATGGAACACTACCCCACATATCTGTTGTCTTTTGTGCATCATACGCTTTTAAAGTAAGGGCGGCAGCATACAGGTTGGTATTGCCGTCTGCTTTGGCTATTTTAGCCGCATCAACAATGTAGGTCATGGCAATATACATTCCACGCCACATGCTGTTATTAATATCCACGCGGTATTCATAATCACCCAGACCGATAGCCGCTGTTTGCCCTGCATAGGAACCTGTATAATAAATCCCCAGCCGTTCACCGAATAATGTACCGGCGCTGGATAAAATTCCTCGGGCAAAAACATTGGTTGCAGGCACCACCGTGGCTGCGTTAGGGTTCACATTGATGTCCGTAAAATCCTTCGTGCATCCATTAACAAGCGTTAATAATATACCTGTAATAAAAACTACTATTATAGTTGATATTTTTTTCATGTTCAAAGTCTTTATATGATCATATTGTTTATTGCCATGTTGCTATTCATATCGAAATTAAAAACCAACGCTAAGCTTAAACCCAAGGTTGCGGGTGGTGGGTACCTGGAAGTTTTCAAATCCCACACCCGAGTCGCCTCCGCCTAATCCCACTTCGGGATCTAAGCCATATTGGGCGGTGCTTTTATCCCTGTAAAGAATAGCCAGGTTTCTTCCAAAAACAGAAACATTCAACCGGGTTAACCAATGAATCTTTTTTACATTGATATTATAGCCGATTATCACTTCACGAAGTTTTACATAGGAACCATCAAGAATGGAATACTCATGGTTATTCCATACCCAGGCTCCGCCAAAATAATCCTGGGCAGATACCCTTTTATCATTGGGGCTGCCATCCTCTTTTACCGCATCAACAATAAGTCCTGTTTCCCTTACCTTATTGGCTGTTGTAACAGCAAAACTTCCGGTTGGATAGGAATGCCATGCGGTAGTACTGAAGAATTTGCCTCCCATTTTCATATCAACCAGAAAACTTAGACTGATATTTTTATATCTAAAGGAGTTATTAATGCCACCGATCCAGTCAGGGGTAACTGTTCCAAAATTTTTGGCAACATTGGTAGAAATGGGAACGCCATCGTTGCCAACAACAATTTTACCTGATTTAGCATCCCTGACAAAGGGAAGCCCCCAGATAGTACCCCAATCCTGGCCGGGAATTCCTAAGGTTTTCGCACCGCCGAAACCAGCAGATATCTGGTAGGATTGTAAACCTGCGTAGAGCTCGTTAACGACATTCTTATTTTTTGCCCAGTTAACATTTATATCCCAGTTAAGCCCGGATCTATTCTCAAGCATCTTCGCGGAAAACATCACTTCAATGCCCTTGTTCTCAATTTCCCCGGCATTAAGTTTCATTCCGGTGTAACCTGTCGTTGTAGAAGTAGCAACACTTATAATCTGGTTTACGGTTGTTTGGTCATAATAAGTTACATCGAGGGATAACCTGTTTTGGAGCAATCTAACATTGGCGCCTATTTCATATGATTTAGTTTCCTGGGGTTTTAAATCAGCAGGAGGTAAAGTACCTGTTGGGGCGAAGAGCGAAATTGCGTTAAAGGAACTTGCAGAATAAGTTCTCGATAATTGGTAGGGATCCGTGTCACCTCCCACTTTGGCCAAACTAGCCCTGATCTTTGCAAAAGACAAAATGTTGGAACTAATTTTTAACGCATCGGTAATTACAAAACCAACACTTGCCGAGGGATAAAAGAAAGATCTGTTATCGGGCGGTAAAGTTGAGCTCCAGTCATTACGTGCTGTCACTCCGAGGAAGAGAAAGTCTTTGTAGGAGGCGTTTGCCGCTGCAAAAACACTATTGGTTTTCTTTTCACTATCAAACATGGATGTTGAAGGAGTTCCTTTAACATTTGAAATGGTATATAAATCAGGCACCGTCAAATTACTCGCTGCCAAAGAAGAACTGTTATATACGTTGTCGCGGTAATTGGCTCCGGCAAGACCATCGATACGAATGTCGCCAAACTTCTTATCGACATTCAAAATAAAATCCAGGTTCTCTTCCTTGGTAAATATATCGGTTTGATTGAACTGTCCGCCCTGTCCTTTATTAACATTTGATTTAGTACCTGATTGCGTTATGGATTTTCTCTTTTCAGTATAAAAATCAACTCCGCCACGAACCATGGCCGACAACCAATTTGTAATTTTATAGGTTGTTGTTATATTACCAAAGCCCCTGTTCCTGTTTAATCCGTTAAGATTATGATAGTAGTAATAATAATTGTCGACATTTGGCCACATGGAAACATTTCCTTTCTTCGAATATTGTTCCTCTAAAAATTTAGTGTCAAATTCGCGTTCCGTCCATCCACCAAAGTCAACTCCTGCACCTGAATAACCTGTCACCGGTATGTTTTTACTGATCTTCGACAGGTAGCTAAAATTTGCCTCCAATGTAAGTCTGTCTGAAGGCGTTAAGGTAAAACTGGTATTGAAAATATTTTCTTTTTGATCGGTATTAGGTAGTATACCGGTTGGTGTATTTTGATTTGTGTAGGAGAACCTGCCAGTGGCTTTATCGCTGGATGCGTTGACAGAAACGCTATTGATAGCAGTAACTTGTGTGTTAAAAAATTCCTTGTAATTGTTCGGCCTGGATATCCAGGGGCTGTTAGGGCCTGTTGACCACTGATC
>JBDSBP010000133.1:0-7364 GCA_039921525.1 Chitinophagaceae bacterium
AACAGGGCGGGGGCAAGCACTGCCCCATACAAACGCCGTGCATCAAAATTGTTATTTACACCAGTAATATCGGCGCCGCTGATCGAAGACTTTTATATAACTAAAAAAATTCAACCATTGAAAATGAATGAATTAGAAATTTTTAAAAGTTATTTACATGATGATATGGGCGCTAGCCAATTGGATACTTTTATATAACTTTAAGTTATTTACATCATTAAATTGGACCAACCTGAAGAACTAAGCCGATAGCCTAGAGCTGCCGGCTGATAGCTAAAAACATACCCCACAAATTGATTGAAAAAGCAAAGGAAAAATTATCCTATACCGATTTATCAGTAGGTGAAATTGGCCGCGAATCAGGTTTTGAACACCCACATTCGTTCAGCAAGTTATTCAAGGTAAATATTCAGACTCTTTGATGAATGTAACATTCTCAACTTCTCTTTGCGCCCTTTGCAGGTATTCCTTTGTAACCCTGGGCGGTTTTTTCTTCTTTCATTTTAGGATCGATAGTAAAAAAATTACAGCGTCCTTCACAATTAAACTACATTTATATGACATTAAAGATTTCAATTGTTTTTAGCATTACACTTTGCCTTTATTCTTGTGGTAACAATCAAACCCGGGAAGTAGCAAGTAATAACGCGTCAACAAAAACCAGCTTGTTGAATTGTTACAGGTATATAAACAATAATGATACTGTTTTACTTAAAACAATCCTGGTAAACGGTTTTATGACCGGAACGTTAGTTTATAATTTCTACCAAAAAGACAAAAGTAGGGGAACTATCCAGGGAAAAATGAAAGACAGCCTTCTAATTGCTGATTACACATACATGTCTGAAGGGACACAATCTGTCAGACAGGTAGCTTTTAAACTAAATGGTAAGACTTTCATAGAAGGTTATGGAGAAACGGAAAATAATAATCAAAAAACAATCTTCAAAAATATTGACTCGCTGAACTTCGATCATTCAATAGTGCTTGGCGAAGTTGAGTGTGAAAAATAACCTTGTCAACTTTTCGGTGTGCTAAGCCTGGCGCTTTGGTAAAAGTTTACCCTGTTTTCTGAAATTCAGACAAACTATTTATTTTTAAGAAACATGCATTTATGCCCAATACAATCGCACAAAAGCTACGGATTAGAGAAGAATTTACCTTACTTACACTGAACGCCCCTGAAAACTTCGAAATACATCTGCAGCCTCTCCCTTCAGATGTAAAAATTCTTGATAAGACAAGAAAATTTCAGCAGGTACACTGGTTTGTTCTTAATAAAGTGCAGCTTGAAAAGGAACTGGAAAAAGTACTGAAACTTGTAAAAGACGAGGTATTGTGCTGGATATATTATCCCAAAGGAACTTCTAACATTCAAACAGATCTTACCCGCGATAAAGGCTGGGATGCATTACTTAAACATGATGAACTATAATGGATCAGTTTAATAGCTTTCGACGAAATATGGTCAACCTTTGGTTTTAGAATGAAAACAGCGGCAGACAAGAAAAAGGAAGAGAAATCGAACGCGAGAGAAATTTTTAATTATATAAACGCAAAAAAAAATGGTACGCCTACCAGAAGACATGGCGGTTGCATTGGAAAAGAGCGAGACAGAGGCAGCTTTTTTCAACAAACTGTCCTTTACAAATAAAAAGGAATATATAGAATGGATCATTATTGCCAAAAGCGAAGAAACAAGACAGCAGAGAATTGTCGGAACCATGGAAAAGTTAGCCATAGGTTGGAAGAATCCCAGGAATATGTAAATGATCTTCATCTATTTCATTAACCTAACGGTAGATCTGTTATTATAAGCGACTCCAAAAACAGCCATTATGAAAATTGAAATCAAAAAATTAGGCAACCAGGAATTAAATAGATTCATTGAGCTAATCCGGTTATTTGAAGATGTTTTTAAAATGGAAAATTTCAGAATCCCAGGCCAGGACTATCTGCATCAATTATTACAAAAAGACAGTTTTTATGTTTTCGTGGCATTGCTGGACGATAAAGTTATTGGTGGACTAACAACATACACTATGCTGCAATACTATTCTACTTTGCCGTTGGTTTATATTTTTGATCTTGCAGTATCGACAGAACACCAGCGAAAAGGAATCGGCAAAATGTTAATTAAAGCCGTAACGAATTACTGTAAAGAAATTGGCGTTCAGGAAGTATTTGTGCAGGCAGATGAAGTGGACGGTTATGCATTGGATTTCTATCATTCTACAGGCGCTACCGCGGAAAAAGTTGTTCATTTCAATTATCCGTTAAACGAGGATAATCAAGCAGGATCACAAAAGTAAGCACACGCATCATTAACATTAGTATCCTGAATATCATTGCCTGCGCTCAGAAGCCAAAAGAAACGGACAGCAAACTGCTAATATTTGTTTCTCCTTGCTTATATGAACATGTTAACTGTTGACATCTAATAAGTACATATGCAAAGTGAAACAAAATTGATCATTATAAAAATCACTCATACCTTAATCTGGATATTTTTCAATTTTGTGATTTTTTACATGCTGTATGCAGTCATCGCAAATAAGCTTGATAAATGGATTTGGATTGGTTATGGATTATTTATCCTGGAAGGAATTACTTTAATCATTTTTAAATTAGTTTGTCCGTTAACCATTTGGGCACGTAAATACTCCATTTCCTCCAAAGATAATTTTGACATCTATCTTCCAAACTGGCTCGCAAGATATACCAAATTGATTTATACATCCATCCTGGTAATTATTATGTGTCTAACTATCTATCGGTATTTGCAATGAATATATGCTGGCTTCTCTAATGCTCCGAATACAGCGATCATTGTATCCACACGTTTATGCCACAAACGCCACTGTTAGTGTCAAATAAAAATTTCGCGTTATCACCCTCTTAATGTCGTTTTCACACCCCACCAGTTTTAAATATCAGGAATACCTTTACCCGATAAAAATGAAAACAATGGCAAAATTAAATCCTTATTTAAATTTCGAGAACAACTGTCGTGAAGCAATGAATTTTTACAAAGATTGTTTGGGAGGAGAACTTTACATTCAAACTGTCGGCGAATCTCCTATGATGGCCGCACAAATGCCACCGCATATGAAGGATCACATCCTGCACTCTACTTTAACAAGCGGTGATTTGGTTATTATGGGCTCTGATTTAAATAGGGAGAAACCGCTGGATGGCAATACGGTTCATCTCTGTATTAATTGTAGCAGTGAAGATGAATTAAATTCTTTCTTTTCAAAACTGTCTGCTGCCGGAAAGATAACAGAACTTTTGGCAGATATGCCCTGGGGTGCAACCTATGGATCACTTACCGACAAGTACGGCAAACATTGGATCTTCAATTTCCCGAAAAGTTAATAATGGCTATTCCGTTCTTAAATTCCTGATCGGGTTTGAAATGGCTGCTTTAATGGCCTGGAAACTAACAGTGAGCAATGTTATTAATATTGTTCCCAGACCTGCCGCTGCGAAAACCCGCCAAGATATGTTAGTTCTGTATTCGTATTTCTGCAACCATTCACTTTATAAATAATTTGCTATAGGAGCAGCAATCACAAATGCAATCAACACAAGTAATACAAATTCTTTTGTTAGCAGGCCCCACAAGTTTATTACAGAAGCACCCAGTATCTTACGCATACTAATTTCCTTGATTCGTTGTTGAGCTACAAAAGACGCCAGGCCGAAAATACCCAGGCATGAAATAAAAATGGCGAGTGCGGCAAAGAGGCTGGATAAAACACCAATGCGCTGTTCAGCCGCAAACTTGCGGCCGTATTCGTCATCCACAAATTTAAATTCAAAAGGCGCCGGTGGGTTTAGCTTTTTGAAGATTGGTTGTATTCTAATGATCGTCTCGTTAACACGTAAGGCAGGGTTAAGCCGAATAGAGATTACCGGACCAATATTTGGCACCATGAAAAAAACACCTTGCTGTACCGGTTTAAAAGGAGAATCCGTTATCATATCTTTAATGACACCCACTACGGAGAAGGGTTTGCCGTTCCACTTTATCGTTTTACCGACCGGATCAGTTAAGCGCATATACTTCACCGCTGCTTCGTTTAAAATGATGGCAGCGTTATCGGTAGCAAAACTTTTGGAAAAGTCGCGGCCTTTAATAAATTGCCAGCCGACTGTTTTCCCAAAATCATAGGTTACAGCCATCAAGACAAAAGACACTTTCGGCAAATTTACATCTTTGTTTTGCCATTCAAAATTGTCATCAAAATAATTATTTTCTGTTGTGGTGCTGGAAGACTGGGCAAACCCGGTAGCGCCTCCAGAAGCGATTAACTCCTTTAGTAAAACTTCGTATTTATCATTCAGATCGGGAGTACTCATGTTTACTTGTATGAGCCTGTTACGTTCGTATCCAATTGGTCGGTTCTGCGCATAACGTATCTGGCGATATACGACAATCGTCCCGATTATTAGAATGATGGAAACAGTAAACTGCACACCCGCTAATATCCGGCGCGGCGTTGCTGATGACCTTCCAGCCCGCAATACACCCTTTAACACTTTCACCGGTCGAAAAGCGGAAAGGTACAAAGCCGGATAACTACCGGAAACGAAGGCTGTAATAAAAATAAACAGGATAGCTGCCATCCAGAAAACCGGATTGGAAAATGGGAAAATTATTTTTTTATCCGCTATTTTATTAAAGCCATTCAGACTTAACAATACCAGCCCAATGCTCAATAGAAAAGCAAGAAATACCATCAACAAAGATTCGCACAGGAATTGTTTTACCAACTGGTTTCTAAGTGATCCGAATGTTTTCCGGATTCCCACTTCCATTGCTCTTTTTTCGGAGCGGACCGTGCTTAGGTTCATAAAATTTATGCAGGCAAGCAGCAACACAAATCCTCCGATCATACCAAATAACCAGAGAAGTTGAATTTGCCCCCCTGCATGTACACCATTTTTCCATTCAGAACGCAGATGCCAGTCTTTCATGGGATGCAGGAAAAGCGTCGTTCGTTCTTCTTTAGCTTTTGGCTGAGAGGTTTCAATTTTAGGCCAATAAACATCTTTTATGCGACTGGATATTCCGGCCATTGCAACACCAGGCATCGTTTGAATATATATGTAAAATGAGCTGTTGTTCCAGTTGGTAAGGTTTTGTTTTACATAGTCGTTTGTACTTGCGAGCAGGTTCCATGGACACAAAAAGCTGATATCTGCAAACCTGTTATTGGAGGGAAAATCTGCAAATATGCCACTCACCCTTAGGTCCCGCTTATTATCAAGTTTCAAAATTTTGCCTACGGGTTCCGCATTGCCAAATAGGGAAATAGCCAGGGATTTAGATAAAAGGATTTTACCCGGATCAGTAAAACCGGCGCCTGAACCTTTAATCATATCCAATGTGAATATGCTCGTAAATTCCGGTTCTACGTACATACCTTGCCGTGAGAGCCGGCTGTTGTCTACTGCCAGCAGATGCTCGCTGCCTTCGCTAGCAAGTGCTACGTGTTTAAAATAATTATTATAATTTATTCAGAGTTCAGCCGCTAACGGAATAGGGAAATGATTGCTTTTATCAGCAATAAACGCCTCACCATTTGTCATTTCTTTTCGGGCCAACTGGGCGATAGATTCATAATTCTTGTTATAACTGTCAAATGATAGCTCATCCCATATCCACAAACCGATTAATATAGCCACCGACATACTCACAGCGAGGCCTCCAATATTTATAACAGATATAGTCCTGTTTTTATGCAGATTTCTCCAGGCGATTTTCAAATAGCTTTTAAACATAACTGAATTATTGGTTGCAGAGTTTAACCGCCAACAAAATGCCGAAATGTAACTTGATGATTAACAATTATATATGATTTGGGCACTTACGAAATCGTTCATTTTCGATACAAGGGCCGCACAGTTATGATACAGTACGCACACGACCGGCCTACCATAAATGAGATGGTATAATCGAAGTTTCTATAACGGAGGTCGACTGAACGGGGGTGATTGATATTTGACCCGCTCCTGTTAAGAGCCAAAGGTGGGTAAAAAATCCAGGCAACAAATCTAGTCCGTTAGGAGCTGATAGTGCTGGTTCGTTAAATGCTTTGGAATAACCAGTAGATCGTTCTGTAATTAGAGTTACACTGTTTGAATTTCATCCATTTTGTATTTCCATTTAAAAATTACAGGTTCCTTGTTAAGTTCTTCAATACCAAGATATATTCGGTCAATTAATTCTTTCTTAGTTTGCACCCTTATGTCTCTTAAGAAACCACGTGCTATTTTGCTAAACAACATCTCTATCATATTTAACCATGAACCGTGGGTGGGAGTGAAAACCATTTCAAATCGTCCGGGTTTTGTCTTGAGATATTTCAGCGTTTCCTTTGATTTGTGAGCACCATGGTTGTCAAGTACAATTCTTATTATCCATTCCAGGGCATATTTGTTATCCAACGGTTTTAGAAATTCAATAAACTCTGCGCTTCGATGTCTGTCCTTAACCATTGGTATAATGATGCCAGTGTGCAAATCTCTGGCTGCCATCAAAGTTACCGTACCCAGCCTTTTATATTCATAGTCTCTTCCTATACCAGCGTATTTGCCTGGCAAAGGAAGAAGCTGCGCTGAAATGTTCTTCATCGCCTGTATGCCTGGCTTGTCATCATATGACACCGTTATTTTCTTTCTAGCTTCTACTTTTTCTTCACTGCTTATCATTACAACTCTATACACAGCCAGTATGGTTACCATTTTTTTATCAAATCCTTCATCCCTGCGCTCAGCTTTGTGTGGAGCATACCTTTCCAGTTAAGAATAAAAAAATATCTTAAATGGAGAACCAACACCATTACCATTGAAGTTGCTAACCTGATGGCTAACCGAATCCGTGATATGGACATCAAAGGTATTGTATGGCGCAACTTCCACGAGATAAATTTGTGAACCTTCAGTATAAACCTTTTGATGCATCCGGATGATCACCGCTGCCTTCAAGTTTATTGGGTCCTGTAACTATTACACCCTGTTTGACAGGTGATGGCTACGAATTTGTATCGAAGAAATAAAAACACCGTTGATGTGTTGTGAATTACAAATTACGAATTACAGCTGTTTGAAAGCTCATAGTTATAGATTTCATAATTTATAATTCGTAATTTGAAACCGATATCACCTTAATACATTAATGCTGACTATAATATCTTATTACAAAAACTAAAAAACATTTTATGGAAACGAACAGACGTGTATTCCTGGCATCGGCTGCCCTTGGTGGGCTGGCGACTGCATTGCCATTTCCCTCCCGTGCTGAGAAGCATCCATCGAACCCCGAGCCGGATTATTCCAAACTGGATAAAGCTATG
>JBDSBP010000134.1:0-7810 GCA_039921525.1 Chitinophagaceae bacterium
TCAAACATCCACTTGGCTTCGTCCCAACTGTAGGAGAGGTGCTTGTCGTTGAAGACGGGCACCGAGCGCTTGCCCTGCTCGAAAACGCGGATAACCTGCTGGTAGATCCACCAGCGCGGCAACATCCACTGTCCTTTGAGATTGGTTGGATAATTCCCGTGTTCTCCGACTATGACAACACCATCCACCGCAAGGTCCTTCCCTCCAAGCGTCACCGCTTCACCTACTGTCTTAAAGATGGGGATGTTTTTCGATTTGCATATTTTCTGACCCAGCCCGCTTTCTGGAAGCTGATGGATGTAAACGGACACCACCTCCACTCGCGAAGGAGTGTGGGCGCCCTGCCACCAATAACCGTCGAGCAGCTTGGTTATGATCCAGTCAGCATGTGAATTCGGAGCAGCCCAATAGGTGACGAGACAGGCGATTCGAGGCCGTTTCTGCGCAGCCTGCGCAACAGCACCCGATGCGATGCCGGTCAAAGCCGCTAAGCCTGCCATACCTGTTATTCCCAGCATTTGACGCCGGGTGAAGAGACGGTTCGACTCAATCGTTTCAGGAATTGGGAATGAATCTGCCGCCCCGGCTACATTTTCGGTTTGTTTCTTTGCCATAATGTTTAAAGTTGCAGTTATCAGGTATGATTATGCCGCCATGTCATTTAATATAAATCTACACAAATACTTCATATTAGTGTTCCTTACTTCCGTCTTTTTTCGAAGTTATTATACCCTGATTAATAACTGTAGGAAGTCTGTTTGATCATGTTGCTTTACAGGTCTGATCTCTTTAATCAAAGAATAGGTTACCAGTCAACTTATCAGTCGATAAAACCAACCGGTATGAGAATAGATAAAAAAGCGGCCCCTGCTTATAACTATCCCGGATATGTTTCACTACCTTAAGATATTATGGGGATCTCGATGGAGTCCCCATAATATTGTACTATAGAATTATAAGAATTAGTTAATCATTCTGAACGCTTTACTGCCTGTATTGCTTCGCGAACTATATTAGCCAGGCCTGCTCCCTGTACGTTAAGGGCATCCAAACTGGTTGCATCCAAAAAGTTGGTGACAAGAACATAAGACGCTTTCGTTTCAGGATTGTACCGCATAATTGTCATATAAGCAGGATGTGCACCGTTATGGCCATAACCAAGATCCGGAGGGTTCATTTCGGTGCCCAATCCGTACATTACATGGTTTTTTTCAAGTGTTGGTACACCTGTTATCATTTGCGCATGCAGGTCTGCATTCAATATCGTGTTGGTGGCATATAAAGCGTTGGCCCAGTTAGCCAAATCAGCGGGAGTCGTAATGATATTGCCGTCTGCAACGATAGGAGAAACATTGTCTTTATCAATCTCATAAAACGCATCGGTTTTGAGCCAGCTCGTTACGTACGGAGCGGGCATAGACTGATCGGTACCGAGATAAGGAAAATGGGTGTGGTTCAGTTGCAAAGGGGTTAAAAATTCATCTTGCAAGAACTGGTGGTATCGCTTGCCCGAAACCCTTTCAATGATAACAGCCAATAGATGGAATCCTACATTGGAATAATGAAATGAGGTACCAGGCGTAAAATAACTTAACTGGTTCTTTGCAATTACATTAACCAATTCCGGTATAGTAAATGTATGATTATCGCCCTGTTGGGCAAATATATAATCAACGTATTTTTTGCCGGCGTATGGCGCATTCGCTGCAGCGGGAACCGGATCGTTCGTTACGTCAAAAACACCAGCCCTGTGTTGCAGTAAAAGCCTGATGGTAATCTTGTCTTTATACGGTATTGCAAATTCAGGGGTGGCTGGAATATAAGGTTGATTGGTGCCGGGTATATTATCCGTGATCAGATCATCAAGATTTATTTTATTTTGTTGCTGGAGCGTAAGGATAGCCGCAGCCGTAAACGATTTAGTAGTGCTGGCACCTCTGAACTGGATATTTTCTCCATAGTTCTGCGGAAAGCCCGATGAAACATATACATCCTGGCTGCTTTTACCATGGCCAAAACTCCCTGCTTTTTTTACATAAAGGCCAAATCCGATGGGCTTGCCGGGAAATTTTGCCTTGTAGGCGGGTACGTTCTCATCAAGAATTTTCTGAAGGCTTTCTTTTAAATTGATCTTGCCTGTAGGATTTTTCTTGCAGCCGGTGTTTATAAATAACACGATAATAAATAATAAAATAAATTGTTTACGCATGTGGTTTAGTTTTTAATATCAGTGCACAATCAGAAAAGCCTATTATGCCCATCCAAAATACAATGGAAAATATTTTTAAGGGGGAAACAACGAAACGGTACCCTTCTACAAAAGAACAGCAATTCCACATAAACCACTTGTAGAATTAATTCGAATGTTAAGAACTTATAGGGCTTTTTATTGCAGTTGGTTTAGGGCAGGCAGGTTTACGGTTACATCAACACCCGATGGATGGTTCAGCATGGGACCTGGATTTCAGATTGCTGTACAGTATATAAAAACAACCGCTCATTGATCTTAGATATTCAGCACTGTCATATTATTTCTGACGGTATTTCAGAAAATACTCAAAAAACAGGTATGCTTGTCCGTTAGATACAAACGTAGGCGAATGCGCAGGGCGGTTCGTCATGGCAACACGGTTTTCAAAGCCTAATAAATGGTTTACCGCTATGGTATGATTTAATGGCACCCATCTTTTGGGGGTATCTTCAGCCCCACCCGAGACAAGAAAAGGCCGCGGTGCCATTAAAGCATGCAACTCTTGCAGATCAAAACCGCTGGCTACGAGTTTCGGATACAAACCTTTTGCAGGATTTTGCTCCGTAATCAGTCCCCTTTTTCGCCAGGGTTTGGGGTGATATCCTAAGTACCAGGGTTCCCAGTAATTAACATTTTCCCGTGTTTCATCAAATACGATCCCGGGATCTGACCATACGGCACAAGCGAACTTATCAAAAAGGCAGGATGCAAACATGGCCCATTTGCCACCAAAAGAATGTCCCATTATTCCGATCCGCGAAGAATCTACTACCGGTATTTTTGAAAGTACGTACCAGGCATTTGCTGCCGCACAGGCCAGCATGGAAAGAGGCTCCGTTTGCACATTATCGATACCTGGATAGTACAATGAGAACGTGGCCGCTTTGGTAGCCTCTGAAGTGCCAAGCGATAGGGTCACAAACCCTCTTTTAGCCAACTGGTAGGCAAAATCACGAAAAGGATGACTGGAATCGCCCAGGCCAATGGCAGTTTCCGGTTCATAATACACGGTAATCACGGCAGGTTTTTTTTCTTTACCATGAGGCACTAAAAGATATCCATATGTTTCTTCATTCGGCGTCCAGTAAAAGCTAACCCTGTATTGAGTGAACCCATCCCTGGGCACGGTGTCGAGGATTTTCATTTGCTGATCCGTCAGTAATGCGGGCCAGTTTCCCATCAATTCGTTCCATTGATTTAATATTTCCGTGCGTCGCTGGTTCCAGTCTTTTGTTGTTTTTACTGTATGCCCATCATAAAATTTCAAAGGAGAGCGATAGGCACCATAATTGTTTTTGAATTCCTTTGGGGGCGAAAAAAACATTGAAATCTCTTTCCAGGTATTTGCCTGCCCTGTCTTATTTTGGCCTTTTAAATTACCGGCAGCGAAAATCATCAAAAATAACAAAACGGCAATTTTCATGAGATCTTTTATTTTATCATTAATTGTTGATCAACGCATTCGACACTCATCAACACGCTCCAATAAGTAAGCCATTCGATAAACTTCTATTTATTTTTTTTGTAGGAGAAGTTTGCAAATTTTATAAAATTGTTCCAGTCATAATTCATCAGGTTATGTTCACCTTCCCTGATGTGGTACCCTATTCTTGATTCAATTACGGGTTCTTCTACTGCAGGACGATTTGCAGGAAGGGTTGATTTAGCACCATATAATTGATACACTTTTTCCGCATTTTTCAAAGAAAGAAAGGTGCCTGTAGGGTCGGCCCAAAGATCTTGTGTAGCATTGGTGGCATACATCGGCCGCGGTGCCACCAGTGCTACCAGCATATGCTGATCCACGGGTAATAAGTCTTCTTTGTTGTTGAATTTTTTGTAGTTATTATTGAACCAGTGCGGGAAGGAAGCATTGATACGGGCAATTCTTTCTCCAAACTGCCTGCGCGCCAAAGCAACCCCGGTGTTACCGGAACAGTTGGAAAAACACATGGCAAATCTCTGGTCCTCGGCTGCCGCCCATAGAGAGGCTTTCCCGCCGCGTGAATGCCCTACTATGGCTACTTTCCTGGCATCGATATCCTTATCCGTTTCAAAATAATCCATCACGCGACTGGCGCCCCATGCCCAGGCCCCGATAGCCTTCATACCATTGTCTGCAGTAAGTTGTTCCGGGTAAAGATCCAGTACCCCATTTACATATGTCACTTTATCATCCGGGGCAAGGTCACTCACATGTATAGCCGCAATAGCATACCCGCTATCGGTCACCATCTCTGCGGGCCAGAATTCACTTTTTTCCGCGCGAGTCGGGTCCGTGTTGTTTTTTGGGCGATTATTGATTAATAAGAAAGTGGGAACAGGCTTTTTTGCATTGTTAGGAACAAAAAGCACCAGGTTTATCTTTACCGATTTGTTGTTATTGAATACCTCTATCAGCACCTGCTTCAGCGTAGCTTTACCATTCATAGCCGCAGCATCTTTATTGGTAAGGGAATATTTAATGCTACTATACTTCTTTGGCATTTGCCCGTAAATATTATCCTCAAAAAGTTTCAGGATCTCGGGCCTTCTTGTTTTTTCCCAGGCACCTGTAGTTTTTATCTCCGTATCAGAGCCTGTTTTCAATACTTCCGGCAATGTATATGCGGGAACTTTTGATTCGTCATAATTTGCTTCGTTATGATCCTGTGCCGTAGCTGTATTTATTGCGGCCAATACACAAAATGCTAGTATAATTTTTTTCATAGTTACTTGTCGGGGCTTTGTTTTATTAGATATTTTCTAAATTATAGCGACATGATCTGTTGTTTATGAATCCTGTTTATACTTAGCGTACGGGAATTTTTCTTTGAAACAGCCATGCTGCCACTTTTTGTTGAAGACTATCGGTAAAATTATTATAGGTATCCGGTTCCTCCACAGTGATATTACCAGGAACCTGGCTGCGTTTGTACAAAGCAGTTAGTGAAGATACGGTGTTGCGAACACTTTCAATGGTATGGTCACGATCCTGTTTCGGAGCCATAATTAATAGAGGGCGGGGCGCTGTGCAGGCAATTATATCGTCAAAATCCACCGGGATACGGGCTTCTTGTCCCACAAAAAAACCAAGCCTGGGCAACAGGCCATGCAGGTGAGAATAATGCCGGATACCTTCCGTGCCCACATTATCATTTCGCAGCGAGCTGAAAGAGCTTACTGCTGCCGTTCCTTTTACACGATTATCCAGCGCCGCGGTAAACAACGCTACCGTACCACCCAACGAATACCCTGCCAGGTAAATGTTGCTGGAATCAATAAAGGGCATCCTCTTACAAACATCATCAATAACGCTCCTGGTGTCGGCAACCATTTTTCCCATCACAGACCAGTTGGGATACCGTTCATAAAAACGCAGTGCTTCTTCGATGCGCGTCCCAAATCCCATCATGTCCATTGCTAACACGGCAAAACCCTGTGCAGTGAAATGGCGTATGGCTGCCAGGCTTTTCTTATGATAACCCGTGGCATAACTGTGTTCATGAAGGTATATCAGCAGCGGTTGTTTGTCAGACACTGAATCATTAATAATTACGCCGGCTGGAAAATAGATATTACCCCAAAGATCATCCCCCAGGGGTGAATAGGGACCGATAGCCATTTTCTTTATGCCGGCTGGAAGCGCTGCTTCACCAATTACTTCTTCCAGGTAATCATCCGGGTAAGAACTGTTCTTTTTTAAAAAGGGAGAAAGCACCAATTCTTCATGGATACCGGGAGGTTCGTCCCCCAGCAGCCAGCGAATTCGTTGCCTGGCACTATCTTGTTGTTCAGCGAACGACGAGGTACCTTGAAACAACGGCAAAGCGTTGGTATTTGCCGGAAATTTTAATGGATCGATCCGCTCACCGCTTACCTGTTTCCAATGATCAAATGAATAATTATAATACAACTTGTTTTCCGGAGGAATTCGTGAACGGCCAAATATAAAGTCAAAGAAATCAAGAAAGCTTTCCGCATCTCTTGCCGCATGCTGGTGCCGGCCAGGGCGTAACAGGATGGCGACCTTTGAATCGGCCTGCATAAAATGATACACTTCCTTTACAGACTGGTATGACTGACCAACACCCCAGGGGTTGCCCTCGTCTTCGGTAATGGCAGACACCAGCATCAACCCACGGGGAGCAATAAGCGACATTAATGAGTTCTGGTCAACCGGCAGCTTATCTTCCTTCCCTATAAACCAGGGAAGGCGAAAGCTAAACCAGTTGGGCTGGTTTTGAACCATCCGGTCAAAAGATCCCGGTGTGAAACGATCATCAGACCATCTGAAAGTGCTTTCACCACCTGTACCGCCGCTGCTGCTTACTACCGCCTTAATGCGATCATCAAATGCCGCAGCCATGAGTGATTGTTTTCCGTTTCGGGAATGGCCGGTAATGGCAATCTTAGCGGTGTCTACTTCAGGCAGCATATACAAGTAATCAATCACCCGGGAAGCGCCCCAGGCACGTTTCATCAGTGTCGCAAAATCATAGCCGGGAAATACTTCGGCATAATTACGGGTATCATCATTGATGTCTGCTCCCGCATATACGCAGCCGATATATCCCCTTCGCACAGCAACCTGCGCCCAGCCGCGGTGATTCCACTGTGTCATAAATACAGGCAATGGCTTGCTGGAGAGTGGTATCATCAGTTCTACCGTCATCTTTGCCTTATCGCCAGGGCCAAAGCGCAGCTCCACCGTTTTGAGCCTGATGCCGTTTTCCACCTTTTCATGCAATACAGTACTATGAAAAGTGCCGGGTGATGGGGGCACCGAACCGGATATCCAATACTGGTATTGTTCCCTTATCAGGCTCCTTTTTTGATTCCACTGCGTGGCAGTTTTGACGGGAATATTTTTGCCTCCTTCATTCAGCATTAATGGCAGGGGAAGGAATGGAATGGAAGGAAGGGATTGAACGGACGTTGAATCCGTGCCCGCCTTTTGTGCACTTAAATTGGCGCTAAACAAGAGTAATAGTATAAAGCATCTTTTCATCAGCAGCATCTTTGTAGTATAACTAATTTACAGATTAATTTCCTGCATACCGTTAATTCGAAATGAGGTTTGAATTCCCGAATTCATAAAACACTTTGTGGTTAAAGATATGTTCTACTATGGTATCATAAAGTGGCGGGCTAAAAACGGGTTCTTCGGCGTAGTAAAATCCGAATTTATACTAAAAAGGTTAGAAATATGACAAGAGGTTTTCCGGGCCTTTAAAGTGATCCCGGGATTCTATTAGAACTATGCGGAATATTCTGGTATTGGGCACAAGGTTTAATTTTCTTTCCTGTCATTTCAGCTAAAGCGCCGTAACATGCAATTATGCGAAGTTGCTGTGGCGCTTTGGCTGAAATGACAAGACGGTGGAATATTTGTTTGTCATTTCAGCGAAGCGCGGCAACCGTCCCGAATAAAAACATCATGCGCGCTTCCCCTGAAATGACAGAAAAAACATTAAAAACTTGTGTCCTAACCGTAGCTTGAAAAAGGAGGGGATGGTAGCACCATTACTCCACCTGGGTTGCCTAACTACATTGATTGAGCATTGAATATTGATTATT
>JBDSBP010000135.1:0-14294 GCA_039921525.1 Chitinophagaceae bacterium
CTGACTGCATACGAAACTGTCAGTATATTTATGGGAGACGTCGGCAAAATACCACACGTATCCGGTGTAACAGGGCGGGGGCAAGCCCTGCCCCTACAAACGCCGCGCATCAAAAATGTTATTTACACGGGTGATATCGGCGCCGTTGATCGAAGACTCATACCTCATACCTCGTACCTCGTACCTATTCCAAAGAATATTGCAGGAATAAAATTTTACCCTACTTTAGATAACTTTCTACTTAATCTCCTTAAAAAGTCAATGATGAATAAACCGATTCGTGTTGGATTAATAGGATTTGGAGCCGCCGGGCAAATCTACCATGCACCAATACTCACCTGTGTAGACGGGCTTCAATTATCCTTAATAAGAGCCTCCAGGCCAGAGCAAATAGCGCTTGCACGTGCCCGATACCCCCAGTCGGAAATAGTAGCAGACAACGATGCAATTATCAATAATGAAAATATTGACCTGGTAGTAGTTGCTACTCCCAACGAATCACATGAACCTCTTGCCAAAGCAGCCTTGCTGGCTGGTAAACATGTGGTGGTGGAGAAGCCTTTTACCATTACAACAAGAGAAGCCGATGAACTAATTGCTGTGGCCAAACGGGAAAAAAGAATTTTAACAGTTAATCAGAACCGTCGCTTCGAAGGAGATTACGCTACCATTCGAAAAATAATAAATAGTGGTATGCTGGGGGAAATAGCCGAATTCGAAAGCCATTACGACCGTTTCAGGAATTACCTCAGGCCGAACGCCTGGCGTGAAGAAGATATTCCCGGGTCAGGAATATTCTACGATCTGGGCGCTCATCTTATCGACCAGGTTTTAGAATTGTTCGGTCTTCCGAATACCATAACTGCCGACCTTCGGCTTCAACGAAAAGGGGCGAAAGCAATCGATAATTTTGAAGTCATATTGAATTATGAGCAGTTGAAAGTAACTCTCAAGGGGGGAATGCTTATTAAAGAACCATTACCCAGGTATATCATTCTCGGCCAGCAGGGAAGTTTTGTCAAGTACGGTACTGATGTGCAGGAAGAAGCACTGAAAACAGGTGGCATCCCTAATAAAACCGCCAACTGGGGAATGGAACCGAAAGCTTCCTGGGGAAAAATCAATACGGAATATAAGGGCATGCACCTGGTAAGCAGGGTAGAAACAGAAAGGGGAAACTATGTAGATTTTTATCAGAATGTCTACGATACAATTCTTGGCAAAGCAGAGTTGATGGTAAAACCTGAAGAATCCCGAAACACCATCCGCGTTATAGAGCTGGCCATGCAAAGTAACGTCGAAAAACGAACTGTGAAATATTCATAACTTATTAAAAAATCAAAATGGACTATAAAAAGCAAGCCGCCCAAAAAGCAGCGGAACTAATACAAACCAATACTGTTATTGGTTTTGGCGCTGGTTCGGCAATGGCGCATATGGTAGCTTTTTTAAAGGAAAAAGTGGAAACCGGTTTGACAGTAAAAGTAGTAACGTCTTCCTTCACTACCCGAATGTTATTGCTTCAGAATAATTTCGAAGTGCAGGATACTGCAACCACTTCTTCCATAGATATTTATTTTGATGGATGTGATCAGTTTGATAAAAATCTAAATGCTCTGAAAAGCGGAGGAGGCATTCATACCAATGAAAAAATACTGGCTGTAATGGCCAATGAATTTATACTTGTTGGAGATGATTCAAAATACGTTGAAAAGCTGGAAGTAAAATTTCCAGTAGTGATAGAAGTTTTGCCTCAAATAGTATCCTATCTACCTCCTATTTTAAAAAAAATGTACCCGGGTGTAAGAACGGAACTTCGTATGAGTAATAAAAAAGATGGTGCCGTTATTTCTGACAATGGCAACTATATTTTTGACCTGTGGTTTGAGGAGTTACCCGAACTTGCTACCATTAATCCAACATTAAAAAATATTGCAGGGGTAATTGAAACTTCGCTTTTTTATGATATAGCAAAGCGTGCGGTTATAGCGGGTGGCGAGGGTATTCGTGTATTGGAAAAGGCTTGAAACAAGGTACAAAATCAGTAGGGGTTCGAAGCCTGTCAGACTTCACAGAGCAGCGTATCCTCATCCCTCATACCTCATACCTCATACCTACTTAAACGCAAACGGAATATTTACCTTCACACTAAAATTCCTGCCCATATTAAAAACGCCCATCCTGCCGGTGACCTGATTTTCAACAGTATATTTTAAACGGCTCAGGTTACTCTGGTAAGCAACATCTGTAATATTCTTGGCGGCGAAATAAAGGCTAAATAATGATTTGCCTTTACTGGCTATTTCCCCACCAATTCCGGCATTAAGTAAAGAATACCCGGGCGTATTTGTTTCCGTATTAAAACCAGTGAAAGGATGATTTTGGGCGAACGTATTATCTACCTCAACCATTATATAACTGTTACGCAGAAATTTGCTTTTTTTGGAAAAGTCACCCCTCACCTGGTTTACCAATCTTGCAGCCGGAATAAAGGGTAAATTATTACTGCCATCCTGCTGCTGGTTTAACGTACCGCGAACATAGGAGAAAGTATTTTCAATATGAAGCCAGTCAAGCGGATGCGGGTGAATATCCAGGTTAAATTCGGCGCCATACAAACGGGCATTATTCTGGTCGAACCTGAAAGCGATATTATTCTGCCCATCAACATTAACTAGAGAATCACTGCCACCAACAGACGATAATTTACGATAGTATATAAAATTGTTAATGCTATTATAGAAGATGCTGGCTGATAAAGAAATATGATCTGTATTTATATCTACACCGGCATCTGCCTGCAAACTTGTTTCAGATTTCAGGTTTCTTTCTCCATACTCATAACGGTTAGTGCCCTCATGCGCGCCATTACTGGCAAGTTCCGGTATACTTGGTGCACGGAAACCACGGGCCAGGTTGAACTTCAGCGTTACAGCCCTACTGGTCTCATAACTCAAACCGGCACTACCAGATAAGTTGGAAAAATTCTTGCTGAATTTTTCAAACCTGATATCGCCATTCTCCCTGAACTCTTTTGCATGTAAAGTTCTGTTATCCACTCTCAGTCCGCCACTAAGCGTTAGTTTTTCATAACTTTTCCTGGTGTAAACAAAAGCACCCACATCAAAAAGATTATACTCCGGGATAAGTACTTCTATTCCTTTATTACTATTATTCTGCTGCATACCATTCACACCAATGGTTGTTTCCCAATTATTATTTTGAGGTAAATGGTATTGCAGGTTGTAATTAATTGTTTTCAGATCGAAGTACAACGCTTTTTCATCCGGGTCCAGTACATTGCCAAATTCCTGCCGTTGGTTTCGTTGAAATCCTACGTTTAGGGTAACCCTTCCTTCTCCAGCGCGAAAGCTGTTATCGGAACTTATCTTGAAGTGTTCAATATGTTGGCGTGGAATAAACAGGTCACGTGATTTGAAATCAGTGTTGTTGGCTATCTCTTCTGTTTCTACACCGCCTGCGTTAACAAGCTTTGTAAATTGTCCTGAAACACTATCCCGGTCTCCTTCAACCAGGCCAAGGGACTGGCTAAAATTACTTACTAATAAATGACTGTAGCCCCAGCTTTTATTGATACCAACATATCCGCCAAAATTTTTTTCATTAAATTTTGAATTAAATACCCTCCCGTCATATTTATTGGTATAATCATAGGCCGATTTATGTGATCTATAAATATTCCCGTTAAACCCGTTAATATTTCCGGCAATGTTTGCATTCAATCCCAGCATACCATTGTTGGTCTGGTAGTTACTAAGAAGGTTACCCTTAATAGTTCCTTCAGCCACCGGCACATTAGTAAGTATATTTATAACACCAGCCAATGCATCACTGCCATACATAATAGATGCAGGGCCCTTTAACACCTCCACCTTATTAACGCTATATTCATCTATTTCAATGCCATGCTCATCACCCCACTGCTGCCCTTCCTGCCGCATGCCATCATTCACCACTACCAACCTGTTGTAACCCAGGCCGCGTATGCTAGGCTTTGAAATAGCCGGGCCGGTTGAAATCTGAGACACTCCGGGTGTTCTGCTTAATGCATCGATAAGATTGGTGGACGAGGTTTTTAACAGATCCTGCCTTTTTAAAATATCAACAGGAATGGCAGATTTCCTGATAGACGTTGCTGTTGAAACGCCCGTCACTGTTACCCCTTCATTCTCTACTACTGAAGAGTTTAATGTGAAGTCTCTCTGTATATCCCCCTTCAAGTCAACATGATCAACAAAGGAAGTATATCCCAGGAAAGATATTTCTACCAGGTACTTTCCTGGTGAAAGATTCGATATTTTATAAATTCCCTTATCATTAGAAATAGCCCCGTTTTTTATATCGGCAAAATAAATGGATGCGCCTGCCAAAGACTCACCTGTTTTACTATCCGTTATTTTGCCAGATATTGAAACCCGGATATTTTGTTTCCTGGGTAAAGCACTTTTATTTTCCTGGTTTTGAGCCACCAGGCCCAGGCAAAAAAGGAGGGCTACAGACATTACAAATAACGCTACTACGAATTTTCTCATAATTTCAATTTTTGAAACATTGTTGCAAATATATACACTTCACTACATTTCCGTTGTAAAACAGTTTAAATTTTTATTAACGAGATGTTATTTGGGGAGAACTACTGTAAAAATGGAGCCTTTTCCAACTTTACTGGTGCAGGAAATCTCTCCGTTCAATTCATCAATAAGCCGTTTAACAATAAAAAGCCCCAGGCCCGTAGACACTTCACCGTTGGTGGGCCTGGAAGACATTTTTCCATATTTTGAATACAACAAAGGCAATTCATCTGTATTGATGCCTACTCCCTCATCCTTAACCTGTATGGAAGCCAGGTTCTTCTCCTCGATAACGCTCACCCATATGCGCTTTCCCGGGTGAGTAAACTTAATGGCATTGGTAAAAAGGTTTTCACAAATGCGTATTACAAATTGCTTGTCGCTCAAAAGGAAACATGGTGCATCTGAGCTGTTAAAGGTGAGCTGAATACTTTTTTTGGCGGCAACGGGAATAAAACTGCTGACTATATTTTCTACCAGCATTTTTACATTAAAGTGTTCCAGCTGAACAGAAGGTTGATCGGTTTCAATTTTTTCTATATCGAGGATTGTACTAATTAACTTCTCTCCGTTTTGCGTAGAGGCTATAATTTTTTCGATGGCTTTCCGCTGCTCATCATTTAAATTTTCATTAGCTGATTGTAACACATCTCCCCACATTCTTATGCTCGCAAACGGTGTACCCAGGTCATGTGAAACCATGCTGATTAATGAATTTTTTTCAAAATTCAATTCGGCCAATTTTTTATTCTGACGGGATATGAGTTCATTAACCTTCACCAGTTTTTTATTGGCGCTTCTTTTAAGAACCAAAAATATAGCAGTAATGGAGGCAATGATGGCTGCAGCAATTGCCAGGTAAGTAATCGCGTTGCTTTTTATTTTTTCCTTTTCAATTTCAGCACTTAATCGAAAATTCTGTTGCTCCCTTTCCTTCGCATTAAATTTCTCCTGCAGCCCTGTAATAGAATGGTTAATCTCCCTGTTTACGAGCGCAGTATCAATAGCGTACCATCTCTGCTGATAGTTAAACGCTTTCCTGTAGTTGCCTTTTCGTGAATATAGTTTTGATAATAAGGAATAACTATCCGATTCCTTAGCCTTTGAATGCAACCGCAGTGCTGCCTGTAATGATTGTTCAGCGTACCAGGCCGCCGAATCAAATTTCTTTTTCTCGATCAATACATCAGCTATGTTCAGATAATCAATCCACAGATTGGTTAAAGATGGTTGAGAGAGGTGATGATTTTTATTCTGGTTGAAAAATTCGAGTGCTTTATCATAGTTTCCATTCAGGAAATATACATTTCCAATGTTATTATAGAGAGAAGAAAGATCCATTTTATCTTCATACAGTTTACTTATCGTCAGCCCCTCTTTGAGAAATAACATTGCACTATCGGGCAGGTTCAGTTGATTATATATAGCACCCAGGTTGGTATAGGCTGTTATCAGGTTCATCACATCGCCGCGTTTGGCAGACAGATGTGCGCTTTCAAAATATATTTCCCTGGCTTTGTCAAAGCGTTTTAATTGCGAATACGTTATCGACAAATCACTCAAAGCCGAAATTTCATGTTCCACCGAACCTATATTCCGGGCTGCTTCCAAACACTGCAGGTAATATTCCACGGCATCCTGGTAATTACCTTGAAGTTCCTGGGCCAGTCCCTTTAAACGAAGCGAAAGCAAATTGCCTTTAACAAAATGATTTTTTTTAGATTGTACCCCTATAAATTCAGCGTTATATTTTAGTGAATCAATTTTTTCCTCCGTAAAATCGAGACTATGATCGTATAATCTCTTTATCGAATTGCTATCCACCTGCTGGGAAAAGGCTACAAATGGAAGCATTAATAATTGTATTACCAGGCGGCATCTCACTGTATATAATTTACTATGGCGTCTTATGCTATCAGGTTGTTTCTCAAAGCATATTTAACCAAACCTACTGTGTTATTTACTCCCAGTCTTGCAATCAAATTTTTCCGGTGTGTTTCTACAGTACTTACACTTAAAAATAACTTTTCGGCAATCTGGGTGTTACTATATTCCTTACAAACTAATATTAAAATTTCTATCTCTCTTTTAGACAGAATTTCCTCTATGCTTTTATTTTCCAGCGAAATATCATTCATAAAATCATTTTCCTTCCGTATATCCACTTCCCTGGTAAAATAAGTTCCTCCGTTAAAAACTAAATGTATGGCGTTAAGCAATTCATGCAAAGGAGCATTCTTTAAGATATAACCCTGTATGTTATACTTTAATAATTTATGAACATTCCTTGTTCCCCTCATCATTGTAAGATAAATAATCTTAAGGTCGGGTTGAAGTTCCCTGATTGTTTTAATAAGTGATTCTTCATTAATATCCGGCAGATGAACGTCGAGCAATAAAACGTCAATCTCAGTCGACGGCAGGTGGCTGAGTAAATCAGTGCCATTCCTGCTAGTGCCTCCAACATGAAGGGTATCCTGTTTATTTAGTAATAATGCTAAGCCTTCCAGGTACATTTCCTGGTCCTCGGTAATGTAAATTCTAATCATCAGCTCTTTTCGCCTGTTTTGGAGATAATAACAACATTTAGTTCCAGATGCGTAACGAACATTATTTGATTCAAAAGGTGGGATTAGCAGCAGTTGGTTGTAAAAATATTAAAGCCCGACTACATCGGGCTTTATTTTTGAAAAATTTGACTTTAGTCAACTTACCGCACTTTCAACATTGGCCGAACCTGTTGAAAGGGACCGTTTTGCAACCGAACATAATAGGTACCGGCTGGCAATGGGCCACTATTAAAATCGAGGGTATAAACTCCCGGCGCATATTCCTTGTCTGTCAGTAAACGAATTACCCTTCCTGTAGTATCCATTACCTGTACGGAAGCTTTTCCACCTTTAGATCTGAATGTAATTTTTGTGCTTTCCACGAAAGGATTGGGATAGTTGATAATAAGCTGATCACCGGCCGCCCGGTTAAGCTCATCCAGGCCAGTAATCGCCAGAACTGCATTACAAGAGGGACCTGATATTAATGGCAAGGACTGAAAAGTACTGTTATTCATAATCGGTAATAAATCCCCGCTTTTAACGCAAAACCAATCACTAAGTAGAGAAGCGTAAATACTCCTGAAATCATACTGCATGGGAACACTATCATTTACAGTAGCATTGGAAGGTATAGCAGGATTATTACCCAATACACCCGATTTTACATTCTTACCAAAAACAAACAAAGGAGCCGCGGCCCCATGATCCGTTCCTGCATTGGCATTCGATTTTATCCTCCTGCCGAATTCTGAAAATGTCATTCCCACCACTCTGTCTTCAACTCCCAGTCCCTTAAGATCATCCATAAATGCTTTAATGGCATCAGAAACTCTTTTTAACAGGTTGGCATGCGTTCCGGTGGTGGTATCTGCTGTTGTTACCTGGGCGGCATGATTATCAAAACTGCCCGTGCTAACCATATACACGCGGGTTTTTAACCCCCCCTTCACCAGCCTCGCCACAATTTTAAGTTGAGCTGCCAGATCATTATTAGCTGGGTATGTACCCTGAACAGGAACTTTAGCTGAGGCATTTTTAACTACATCTGCATATTGTTGCGATTGTCTGGCCACCAGCCGAACATAACTTAATTCCTTTCCCCATGGAGTATCAGGAACCGGATCCTGAACACCATTTAAAAAATTATAAAAAGAATTGGGATCACTGATGCTCATTCCCATACTTACATCTGGTCCCTGCAGGGCCAATGAAGTAACAGAACCAATTTGAATAGCCAATGGATCGGGCACGGTGGCATTGGGAAAACCATTCGGATAGCTGGAATACTCTCCATCAAGGTATCTTCCGGCCCAGCCACTATTTAATTCAACATTTGAAGCAGACCCCGACATCCAGATATCCGTGGCCCGGAAATGGGAAAAACTGGGGGAAGGATACCCTACCGCCTGGATAACAGATAATTTACCGTCATTATAAAGAGATTGCAAGCCAGTCATGGCAGGATGTAACCCGGTTTTGCTAATTCCATTCAAATTAAGGATCTTATTTTCCGGAATGGCAATGTTAGTGCGGGCATTATAATACAGGTTGTAATTCTCTATGGGAATCACCATATTCAAGCCATCGTTACCTCCCGTTAATTGTACAATTACGAGCACATGATCTGTGTCGGTAGTTGTTCCCATAAGGGCCTGTATCAACGGACTGGTTGCGCCAAATGCCTTTACAGAATATCCACTAATGATAGAAGGCAAAATTGTTGCAGTCGGTATGGTAACCTTTAAGAAATCTCTCCTTTTCATCAGTAATATTTTTAAATTATAGGGATGGAAAGCACGCTCATTTATGTAAGCAGGAGATTTTCGCGGGATATTGGGATATTGGTATCGAACTGTTAATTAAAAGATATCAGGATAATTGATATTCTGCCAGGTTCATTAAGTATTTATAGAATGTTTGTAACCGGCTAAGGACTGTTTTATAGGGAGTTCCGGTAATTACCTGGTTACCCAAATATGCGATCCATGCATCGGTCCAATACTGGTCAGTTTCCTGCCCGGATAATAAAATCTGTTTTTTAATGGAAGCCTTGGAGGCGTCAGAAAGAGGAACCGTAAATAATATAGCCAGTGAATCATCAATCAGCTGATTGGGATTACCCGGATTGGATGTATTTTTTGCAAATGCCAAGGGATCAATCTTGATCGTAAAAGTCTTTGCCGCATTGGTATATCCTGACCCAATAAATACATCGGTAAACTTATTTCTCTTGGGAAGTGTATCTGTATTTAGCCAAAGCTCATGAAACTGTGGTTCCTGGTAATAGGAAGGCCAACCTGCAACATTAGGAGGATCACCAATGCTTTGTCCCATAGTACTGGTGTAATTGCGAACATACTCGTACATTCCATACGCATCAATATAGGCAGTGGTTACATTAGGGAAGGCAAAATTAAATTCGCGGCACATTCCTGTAACCATATCTATCGGGCTCTTGATTAGACATCCCCTGTTCCGGGCATCAAAAAAATGTTCACTATTGAATAGCGCGGATAATACCGGTTTGATATCCCAATTACTAGTGACGAAGATATTAGCCAGTGGTAAGATAACATTGGCTTCTGTTTTTGCATCTATTGCATAATAACAGAACCATCGGTATATTTTTTTTACAATAAACTTAGAAACCTCGGCTTTTTTATTGAAGATCATAGTAAGGAGATCATCAATTTCCTGGTCACCTGCAGTAGTGCTATTTCTTCCTGTGATGATCGTATTATTGTAAAAAGATGAGAATTGTTTATTAGCTTTATCATGCCTCGTATTGTCGTAATAGGAAGAAACAGTAGCAGCAGTAGTTCTCCAACCCGTTAGCACCCTTGCTGCGGCCTTTACATCGTCCTCAGAATAATTGGGATTATTTTCCTTACCAATAGCGAATAACTCCTGCAATTCCCTGGCGTAATTTTCATTAGGAGCAGTAAGGGTGCTGTTGTTACCGCTCAGGTAAACTAACATACTGGGGTCAATTGTTACAGCCTTTACTAATGATTTAAAATTGCCGAGGCAATTTGTTCTTAATAAATTATGATGTTTGTATAAAAATTGAGAATCCCCCAAAACGTCCATTTCAGTGGAAAAATGATTATGCCAGAAGATGGTCATTTTTTCCCGTATACTTCTATCCTGGTTAATTATAAGCCCTGTCCACCATTTTTTCAGGGAGGCCTTGCGCCGGCTCGTAATAGCTCCATCTGTAGCAGGATCATTCACCCACGTGGTTCCGGCAGCAACATTGGTGTCTGGTACTAAAGCTCCTGTAGAATCATATTCCTTAATTGGAGGTGGAGGCAAGGGAGCAGACGGATTCAACAGTTCGCTTACCACATCAGGCAAGGATCTGGATTTGAAATAGTCAAGATCCACGGTGGCCGCACCGAACATGGTCCTTTTTAGCAAATGCGCCAGTTCCGGCTTTCCCCAAGAGCCGGTATAGGCAGCTAAACTTGAATCTGATGGTATTGATACTTTGTACGTGTAAGGTTGTTTGTAGACAGGCCTGCGCTTTGAAGTAAGAAACTCTCTTCTGTCCATAAAATACGTTTGAGGGTTGAGATTATAAGTAATTACTCAAAATTTTGTAGTTGTTAACCCCTATGTGAGAAAAGATAAACTAAAAATAGCATATCTTAAGAATTTGTTAATAAATAGTATTGTTTGAATGATTAGACGATAGAAGATAGGGACCAGTAGTAAATAACAACACATAGATGAAAAAAACATTAGCTCTATGCTCCTGCAGATGAGTGGAAAAGGTTTCCATCCGTTGAAGACCGGTATAATTATGTTAGAATGATTACAAATTCAATACCATGAGTATGAATTATCTAATCGGTTTTTAGCTAGAAGAGTTAAACTATCAATTTATATTTTCAATGATCCCGGCAATCCCCTGCCCCCCACCTACGCAGGCGGTTACCATGCCATATTTTTTACCAAGTCGTTTTAAATCATTTATAACCTGAACGGTCAATTTAGTACCTGTGCAACCCAATGGATGTCCCATAGCTATCGCACCCCCGTTTATGTTCACCTTTTCCGGATCTAACCCGGCTTCGCGGATCACCGCCAATGATTGCGAGGCAAACGCTTCGTTTAATTCTACCAGGTTGATTTCAGAGAGAGGAATACCTGCCTGTTTCAATGCTTTAGGGATTGCGGCAACAGGACCAATGCCCATTATTCTTGGATGAACACCCGCACTGGCGCAACTAACCAACCGTGCAATGGGTTTTAATCCCAGTTCATTGATCATTCTTTCACTCATTACGATCACAAAAGCAGCTCCATCGCTGGTTTGTGATGAGTTGCCGGCAGTAACGCTGCCACTGGCGGCAAAGGCAGGTTTGAGTTTGGCCAATGCTTCCAAACTGGTGTCACCCCGTGGTCCTTCATCGGTATCAACTATAAAAGATTTTTGCTGTTTTTTGCCTTTTGCATCCAGATATACTTCCTGAACAGTAATAGGAAGAATGCCGGTTTTAAAATAACCGCTCTTAATAGCGTTCATTGCTTTTTGATGCGAATTATAGGAGAATTCATCCTGGGCCTGGCGTGGGATACTATACTCTTTGGCCACCGCTTCCGCCGTTAAACCCATGCCTAAATAATAATCGGGTGTTTCGCTGGCAACACTATAAGCCGGAACGGTTTTCCATCCAGCTGTGGGAACCATGCTCATGCTCTCTGTTCCTCCTGCCACTATACATTCTGCCTGCCCGCTCCGGATCTTCGCCGTTGCGATAGCAATCGTTTCCAAACCACTGGCGCAGTACCTGTTAACAGTCATTCCGGGCACATCAATTCCTAAAGCTCTTACAGAAATCATCCTGCCAATCTGTAAGCCTTGTTCGGCTTCCGGAACGGCGTTGCCTACAATAAGATCGTCTACTCTAGAGGTTTCCAAATTAGGAACTGATGCCAGCAAACCTTTGATAACTTCAACGGCGAGGTCATCAGGCCGATAAAAACGAAAGCCCCCTTTTTTTGCTTTTCCGACAGCCGTTCTGAAACCGGCAATAATATATGCTTCCTGCATAACCCGTAGTTTTTATTTGAATAAAGTTGTTTATGCAACTTAATCTCAAAGTTAGTGATATTTTAGATAGCGCCTATCAGATAGCAACTATCGGCTAATTGCTGTCCGCTATCAGCTTTTTAGCACTAGATATCTATATCGATTTGTAACCTTTATAATACCTTGCAATTTATTTTTTAATCGATAATCGATAATCGATAGCCGATAGCCGATAGCCGATAGCCGATAGCCGATTGCCGATTGCCGATAGCCGATAGCCGATTGCCGATTGCCGATAGCTATTTATCTTCGCCCCTAAATGATCTACAAAGCGTTTAGAAAATTATTATTTCTTTTCCCGGCAGAAAGTGTTCATTATTTCTCTATGAATATGCTGAAGCTGCTTTGTTCAGTGCCCTTTATAAAAAAGTTAATTGCCGGTCTGCTTCAGGAAGAAAAACTACAATCACCAAAAATAATTTTTGGAATATCGTTCAAAAACCTCGTAGGACTGGCAGCGGGTTTCGACAAAAATGCTAAATACCTGAACGAACTGGAAACCCTGGGTTTTGGACATGTAGAAATTGGAACCGTAACCCCCCAGCCACAAGCCGGTAATGAAAGACCGAGGCTTTTCCGGTTGCCAAAAGATAAGGCTCTCATTAATCGCATGGGTTTTAATAATGACGGTGTAAAATTAGTGTCTATTCGACTAAAAGACTGGAATGAGAAAAAGAACAAATTAACCCACTCTCATCTCATCGTGGGAGGTAATATCGGCAAAAATAAAATAACCCCTAATGAAGATGCCTGGAAGGATTATGAAATCTGTTTCCGGGAATTATTTGATTATGTAGACTATTTCGTTGTAAATGTAAGTTCACCAAATACTCCGGGGTTAAGAGAGTTACAGGAAAGAGATTCACTTCAAAAAATTCTATCACACCTGCAAACGATTAATCTCCTGCAGGTAAAACCCAAACCACTTCTGTTAAAGATTGCACCCGATATTACGGTTGGACAGTTGGATGATATCATAGACCTGGCAATGGAAATAAAATTAGATGGTATTGTTGCCAGTAATACAACTATCAGCAGGGAACATCTTTACACCGAAACATCTAAACTCCAGGAAATCGGTGCCGGTGGATTAAGCGGCAAGCCTTTACAAAACAAATCCACGGAAATTGTAAATTATATCATCAAAAAATCCAATGGTGCCATTCCGGTGATTGCGAGCGGAGGAATTTTTAATGGAGTTGATGCCCGGTTAAAACTAAAAGCCGGCGCGTCTCTAATCCAGGTCTGGACAGGTTTTATATATGAGGGGCCTGCAATAGTTAAAAAAATATTACATCTGTTAAATACTGATTAGTAAAGATCATTTTGGCCTTTTAACGTAAACCATGTTATTTTTGTGTCCACATAAAAAACCTGCATGGAATCATTGTTTACGGCGGAAAACCTAATTAGTTTATTAACACTGACGTTGTTAGAGATCGTCCTGGGAATTGATAACGTAATTTTTGTTTCCATCGTTATGGGCCGTTTGGATAAGGCTGCGAAACTTAAGGCCCGAAGGATCTGGATGTTTACGGGTATAGGTGTTCGTATAGCACTGTTGGTAGGTTTGGGTTGGCTTGTTCAAAATGGCAACAAAGAATTATTCAATTTATTTGGCAAAGGATTTAACCTCCGCAGCCTGATCATGCTTGCCGGGGGATTTTTCCTGTTATATAAAACGGTTAAAGAAATTCATGAAAAACTCGAAGGTGATGAAGAAGACACTTCAGGATTTGAGAAAAAGGCTCCCTCAAAATTTGCCGCTGTTATAGGGCAGATTATATTAATAGATATGGTTTTTTCTTTCGACAGCATCATTACTGCGGTTGGTATGGCAAGAAGAATAGAAGTAATGATTGTGGCAGTTATTATTGCTATGATAATCATGTTTTTATTTTCGGAAAAGATCAGCAATTTTATACATAAACATCCTACATTAAAAATGCTTGCATTATCATTTTTGGTGATGGTTGGTGTTGTTTTAATTGTAGAAGGATGGGATGCCGAGAAAGCGCATGATCTTCATTTAAAAAATTATGTCTATTTCGC
>JBDSBP010000136.1:0-1595 GCA_039921525.1 Chitinophagaceae bacterium
TGCTTACTACAGTCCGATTACTCAAGCCGCAGCACCGGTAAGCTACTACTCGTGGAAGAGTAGGTTTATCTTGCGGTTTTACCCGTATTAAACTATCCAACCAAGACCTTTTCAGGTCGCACTATAAAATCCAGCCCATCGCCAAGCCTCAACGTTAGCGGTAATTTATTGACAAGGCTCGAATAGCAAAGAGGTATATCTTTGAGACATTAATTTGGTAAATGACAACGAAAGAACAAATCATCTCGACATTACAATCACACAAACTGGACTTTAAGGAACTTGGAGTTCGAAATATAGGTCTCTTTGGCTCTTACTTGCGCGACGAGCAGTCGGAAAAGAGCGATATTGACTTATTAATAGACTTCGAACCAGAGAAAGAGAATTTTGACAACTATATGTCAGTATATGATCTGGTTGAAAGAATCTTTAGCGGTGAGAAAATTGAGGTAGTTACCAAAAATGGTTTAAGCAAGTACATAGGCCCTAAAATCCTTAATAATGTGATGTATGTCTAAAGATCCAACTGAATATCTACGACATATTTTTGATGAATGCTCCTTTCTTATGGCAGTCACGAAGGACATATCCAAAAACGACTTTCTCGACGATGAAACGTTAAAAAGAGCAACGGTCAGAAGCTTAGAGATAATTGGCGAAGCCACGAAAAAAATCCCGGCGGACTTCAAAGTAAAATGGGACTCGATCCAATGGAAGAATATGGCTGGTATGCGAGACAGACTCATTCACGATTACATTGGAGTTAACTACTTAATGTATGGGATGTCCTCAAAAATAAGATTCCCGAATTGACCATTCAAATTGAAAAATCCTTACTCCCGGATAAAATTACCGCTAACAGCTGCATTTAAAAAATTGGGGCGGATGTAATTAGTTATTCAGCAATTGATCATCATTCGACATTGGTTCAGGCTGACAGAACAATATTGAACATTGGTAAAAAATTTTTAACGTTCAATCATCATTCAGCATTTGTTAGCCAGGGGGACGAATATAAATGCCCCAACTTCCTTTGGATTTTTCTTTTAATATTTCCCTATAATATTATTACTACTATAATGGGGGTTCTAGGGGGTGTTAACAATTACCAATAATGTTAATAACTTTGAAAGTTAAGGGCAGGGTGAACTTACCCAACTTCTAGTCTTTAAGGACTTTTTTAAGTATTAGTCCCTGCTTTTACTTTCCTTGCTCCGGGTCCAGCTAGAATTATGTCTTTGAACTATCAAAGGTTTTTGACAAGAGCAAGTTTTTTTAAACATTTAATCTGTGTACAAGCATGAAACAATGGGAGTTTACTTTAGGGGTTGATGTATCCAAAAACACCCTGGATATCAGTTGTTCTGAACTTAGTGAGCACATTAAGATTAAGAATGGAACAGAGGGTTTTGTACTATTTTTAAAATGGTGCAGAGATTTTAAGATTGATCTGCAACGAAGTTTTTTAGTAATGGAATACACAGGTGGTTATGAATACAAACTATTGCAATTCTGTGAGGCGCAAAAAATCCTGTATACAAGAATACCCGGTTTAGCAATCAAAAATTCTTTGGGCATTACAAGAGGTAAAAATG
>JBDSBP010000137.1:0-20989 GCA_039921525.1 Chitinophagaceae bacterium
TTGTTTGCAGTAAATGATGAAAATACTAAAAGGGGAAATAAAAGAATAAAGGGTGAAAGTCCAAGGGCCACTTTGAATACCCTGTTTTTAAATGAAGATTGTTTCATGATGATGTTTTTAAATTTATATAGAGACGATTGTTTACAATTTTACAAATTCAACCCTGCGATTCTGGGCTTTGCCTTCTTTAGTTTTATTATCACCTATAGGACTGCCCTCTCCTTTTCCATCTGTTTCCATTATGGAAGCTTCAACGTCCAAATCCTTTACCAGTGAGGCTTTAACGGCCTCCGCTCTTTTTTTGGACAAATCCAGGTTGGCATTATCCGTTCCATCGCTATCGGTATGCCCGATGATTTTTACTTTAAGGCCTTCATTGCTTTTTAGCACACCTGCGATTTCCTTTAATACACCGGCACTTTCCGGTTTGATGGTAGCCGTATTCACATCAAACAAAATTCCCGTTGTAGAAAACTTGACATCTTCTACCAGTTTATGTCGTGTATCGGGTAAGCCGGTAGCTATTTTAATACTGGAAACATATAAACCAATTTCATCTTCATTGTAACTTGAACCTTCCATTTTAAAGAACACCTGGTTCATTGTATCAGTTATGTTGATGCTCTTGGAATATCAAATACTTTCCTGTCATCTATCCATAAACGAAAGCGTGTTTTCTGCACCTGGACAGAATAGTGCACGATCTTATTAAAACCAGGCAAAACTTCTCCTAGTTGCATATTATCACTTTGGAATGTATTAACCCTTCTTGATTTGCTTTCCAACTTTGCCAGGGCATAACTGCCATAACCAATATGAATATCAGTGCTGTTTGTTTCGGCATGTTCTTTTAAAAATGAATTATCGGAAGGCTCAATGTCGCCGCTGCTGAACAGTCCGAAATACCAGCCTGGCAACACATATCCTTTTACTTTTGGTTCAAAAAATTACATAAGGTCAAACTCAATGGTATAATTTTCACCAAAGGCTTTTTTATTGCCGGTGAGGCAGGTGTTGTTTTGAAACATACGAAGCCAGTTTCCCCCTTTATTACTGCGTGTCATTACCTCTTCCTTGCCGCTGGAGTTCCAGGTGAGAGGAAGCTCCCATATGGCATCCTGTGCGGAATCTTCTGCGTAAATAATTCTTTCCCCCGGCACAAAATCAAATTTAGAAAAGCTCTTGACAGTTTCGGGTGAAGTGGTGGTAGTTGTTTCTTTTGAAGATTCGGTATTTGGAGAACTTGCGGTTTCAACTTCTTTTCCTTCTACTTCATCCATCTTTTTATCTATCTTATTATCTATCTTATTATCTACACGATTTTCTATCTTAGCCTTTGTCCTCTTCATTATATTGTTTAATTGTGCCTGGCTCAAAGCGGGAAAAATTACCAGGAATAGCCATAAAAATTGCTTGTTCATAAATTTATCTATATTTTTATTTGGGGTGGTAAATCTATCTGATAATTGAAAAGTTGTAAATCAAATACTGCATGAGTTGCTAAAAGATACGGATGGCTTGAATAATTAAGTTTTGGGATATACCAATGCAATTATTATTTGATTTTTGTTACTCAAATGTTATTAAATTGTTTTAAATTTATAAATTGAGGCTTTGCTTTAGTGTCTGCGCACTAATTTTTTCAGCCATATTTTTTGATCCCAGGTTTTGCAAGACAGGCGCAGGGGAGTTATACCATGGATTTTAATGATCGCACGTAACAATAAGTTGAAGAATCGGTAACCGTTCGTTAACATAATCCGGATACATTCGCTTAATTAGTAGTACCCATAATTGTTATAACCAAACTAACGCATATGTATAAGTCCCAATTAGTTGCAGGAGTATTAACACTTCTTATAATCCTGGTTGTTTCGCCAATTGCCTTTGCGCAAAGAATGATACCCGGAAGAATTGTCTCCGGCGCCGATCAAACAGTGATCGCGGGAGCCACTGTGATTCTCAAAGGAACCAAAACAGGTACTTCTACCGATGTAAATGGTAATTTCAATATTTCCGCAAAGGAAGGCAGCGTGCTCGTGATATCCGGAGTGGGTATTGAGAAAAAAGAAATCACCGTTGGAAAAGAGCTGGAACTAATTATTCCAGTAACGGTAAATTCTAAGAATCTGCAGGAAGTAGTGGTAACCGCATTAGGGGTAAGAAGAGAGAAAAGAAAACTGGGGTATGCGCTGCAGGAAGTAAAAGGAGAAAGTCTTACAACGGCAAGAGAAACCAATGTAGCTAATCAATTAGCTGGTAAAGTGGCGGGTGTAACGGTAATAGGAAGCCCGTCGGGCATAGGTGGGTCGGCGAGGGTAACCATCCGAGGTGAACGTTCCGTTGATCTTAATAAAAATCAACCATTATACGTAGTTGATGGTGTGCCAATCAGTAACGCTCTCACGGGCGGGTCAGGGCGCAATAACCAGGAAGTGGATTTTGGAAATGGCGCCGGGTTTGTAAACCCGGATGATATTGAATCATTAACCATATTGAAGGGGCCCGCCGCTTCCGCACTTTATGGTTCAAGAGCAGCCAATGGCGTTATAATCATCAAAACAAAATCAGGCAAGGGAACCAAAGGAATTGGTGTTGAATTTAATACCAATACCACGCTGGAAACACCCCTGCTGCTGCCGGAATATCAAAATGTATATGGACAGGGAAATGGCAATGGCGGTAATTTTGCATTCGTAAACGGTGGTGGAGCGGGCTCAACAGACGGCACGGATGAAGGCTGGGGACCTGCGTTCAACGGGCAAAACTTCCCTCAATTTAATTCTCCACGCACGCTGAATGGCCAGGTCATCCCCTTTACTGGTGGCGATCTAAATGCGCCTCCGGGAAGTGTTATAACTGCTACACCCTGGCTTGCCGATAAAAATGGTCTAAAAGATTTTTTACAAACAGGACGTACGTTAACAAATAATGTAGCCCTGGTAGGCAGTAATCAATCGGGCGATTTCCGGTTATCTTATACCAACCTCAATCAAACAGGCATCGTTCCAAATTCCGATCTTAAAAGGAACACGGTATCGTTTGGCGGCGGTTATAATTTAAATACTAAATTGACTGCCCGGGCATTCGTAAGTTATATCAAAAGTGAAAGCGACAACCGGCCTTCCATCGGTTATGGCACGGAAAGTATTATGTATCTTTTTAATTGCTGGCTGCCCCGTTCTATCAGGGTCAGCGACCTTAAACGCCTGTGGCAACCGGGCCTGGAAGGATTAAAACAATACAACTGGAATTACAATTACCACGACAACCCGTACCTGAGCATTTTCGAAAACACCAACGGACAAAATGTTGACCGGATTATTGGTAATGTTTCAATTAATTACAAATTTAACGACTGGCTGAGTGTTCTGTTACGTACCGCTACGGATCATACCAATGAATTGAGGCAATATAAAAGAGCATTCAGCACGCAAAGATTTCCATTTGGCCAGTATAGGGAAAGCGATTTGACAGGAGAAGAAAGAAACAGTGATTTCCTGATTGCAGTTAATAAAAGCATCAATAAAAACTTTGACTTCTCCGGAACAATTGGGGGCAACCAGATGCGGCAACAATCAAGATTCAAGGAACAGAATGCGGGGCAGTTAAATATTCCCGGCATCTATAACCTTACCAACTCCCGGATCGCTGTTGAAGTGTCACAATCAGACGTTAAGAAAAGTGTTAACAGCCTGTATGGCTCTGCTCAAATTTCTTTCAGGAATTATTTGTTCCTGGATGTTACTGCCCGTAACGACTGGTCAAGCGCTTTAACTCTACCTGATGCCCTGAAGGTTTTTGGGAATGAACAAAATTCCTATTTCTATCCTTCTGCAGCGTTGAGCGCTGTTATTAGCGACATGGTGAAATTGCCCGATTTTATGTCTTTTGCAAAGGTCAGGGCCAGCTATGCGCAGGTAGGTAATGATACCGATCCATTTACATTTACCCAGGCTTACAATCCTTCCAATCCTTTCGGAGGCGCACAGGTGTATGGCGAAACAGACAGGCTATCAAACCTGAGCCTGAAACCCGAGATTAGCACGGCCCTGGAATTCGGGGCGGATATTCGCTTTTGGAATAATCGTGTAGGCCTAGACGTTACTTTCTATGAAAGCAGGACCCGAAACCAGATCCTTGGTATCCCGCTATCCATCACGAGTGGATATAATAGCCGCGCCATAAATGCCGGGGAGATTAAGAATTATGGTTTCGAAGCTATGTTAAATCTCATCCCGGTTCAAAGCACAAACTTTAAGTGGAGCATGGATATCAATTTCTCCACTAACAGAAGTAAGGTAGTTTCTCTTACAGGCAACCTTACCAATTTTGTTATGGCCAGCAGAAGGGTAAGCATTGAAGCCAGGATTGGCGAGAGAATGGGTGATATGTACGGAATTGCTTTTACAAGGGTTCAAAATACAGATAAGACCAAACCTTACTACGATGCAACCGGCCAATATGTGGGACAAATGGTTTATAGCAACGGCCGACCAATTCCTACCACAGACAGGATAAAATTAGGCAATTATAATCCAGACTGGCAGGCTGGAATTTACAATACGTTTGAATATAAAGGCGTTAAACTGGGATTTTTATTTGATATACGTCACGGCGGTAAAATATATTCAGAAACGCAAACTGTTGGCCGCGAAGGAGGAATTATCATTGAAACACTGGAAGGAAGAGCAGACGGATATGATACATCAAAAGCCGGCAACGGTGTTATCGGTGCCGGTGTGGTGCAGAATACAGACGGATCTTTCAGTCCAAATTCCAAAAAAGTAACTGCCAGGGAATGGCACACCGCCTGGACCGCCGGAAGGGGCATTGCCGAAGGAGTAATGTATAGTGCATCATATGTAAAATTAAGAGAAGTGCAGATCGGCTATACCATCCCGGATAAACTATTCAAGAAAACACCTTTTCATAATTGCGCTATAACTTTTGTAGGAAGAAATTTATTAGTATGGTCAGAAATCCCGCATGTTGACCCGGAAGTAATGTCTTTCTCCGGTGGAACAGCATTGCCAGGAATAGAATATATGTCCATTCCATCCAGCAGAAGTTATGGAGTAAACCTTAGTTTAAAATTCTAGCCATTACAGGTATTTGAATTTGTATTAATTAAATTTTCTACAATGAAGAACATAAAAATTTTTTTTATAGTGGTGATTATTGGGCTACTTGTTTCCTGTACAAAAGATTTTGAGGAAACTAACACCAACCCTAACGTACCAATTACAGTGAAACCGGACCTGCTGCTGTCGGGTGTAATTCGCAACACCATAACCGACCAGGTAAATGAAGCATGGAGTATCGGAAACATTGTTGCACAACATACGGCAAAGATCCAGTTTGTAAATGAAGACCGTTATCTATGGGGAGAAAGAAGCGGCATTTGGAATTCCGTTTATGGCAATATGAGAAACTTGCAGAATATCATCAATTTCAGTTCTTCCCCTGATGCGCCTCAAAACAATTACCTTGGTGTAGCACTGATTTTGAAATCCTGGCTCTACTCTATAGCTACGGATACTTATGGAGATATACCATATACGGAGGCCACAAAAGGTAAAACCGGTGGAATTTTCACACCTAAATATGATAAACAGGAAGATGTATACAACGGCATATTGGCTGATCTTAAAAAAGCAAATGAGATCCTGGGTACCAGCAATGAATCGATAAGCGGCGATATATTGTTTGGCGGCGGTTCAGCTTCTATTATAAAATGGAAAAAACTGGCAAACTCTTTACGTATTCGTGCCCTGATGCGCATCTCTAAAAAGAAAAATGTAAGTGCAGACCTGCAGGCTATTGTAAGCAATCTTACTCAAAACCCTGTTTTTGTTTCAAACGACGATAATGCCGAATTAAAGTACCTGGAAACCGCTCCGAACCAGTTTCCGCTATATTCTTCAAGAGTAGGCTCTTTCGATGAATTCAGGGTAAGCAAAGCGTTAAGCGATCGATTAACCGCCATTAATGACCCAAGATTAAAAGTGTTTGGCCGGTCCAGTGAAAAATCTGTTGCAGCGGGTGCACCGAAAATTGAAGGCATTCCCAACGGACTTGGAGATGTTGCCGCTTTGAATTATAATGGCGGTCCCCAGGGCGTATCGCGTATTGGTATAAGTTATGCGTGCCTGGTTTGTAACGATAATGGACCAGCGCCAGTTTCGAATGTTGCAAAAGGGCTATTAATGACTTATCCTGAATTGCAATTCCTGTTAGCGGAAGCGAAAGAGAAAGGATTGATTACGGCCGGTGAAACTGCAGAAACATACTATAAAAACGGTATCACAGCAAACGTTGAATACCACAAAAAAAATGTTCCTCTTCAGTATAATATAGACCTTACTTTACCTGCCAACTATTTTACCCAGGCAGGTGTGGCCTACACAGGAACCACCAATGACAAATTAGCAAAGATCGCTTTACAGAAATGGATTGCTTTATATTTTAATGGAACAGAAGCCTGGTTCGACTGGAGAAGAACAGGCATGCCTGAAATAATTCCTGGTCCGGGAAACCTAAACAATGGAAAAGTTCCCATACGTTATATATACCCGTTAGCTGAGCAATCGCTGAATGCTACCAACAGGAGCGAGGCAGTTGCAAGGCAAGGTGGCACGGATGATCTCAATACGAAGATTTGGTTGTTACAGTGATGATGCATGAGGCGATTACATTTACAGGGGCGGAGCCTGCCCCCGCCGTGGCCGACTTTCAGGTTGGCAACAGGGCGGGGGCAAGCCCCGCCCCTGTAAATACATTACAAACGGTGCCGTTTCAAACTTTGCAAATAGAAATTGCTATTTTTAAATACTAAATATTTTAAATAGTCAATTAATCACTTTCATGAACTGCCACTATAAGTTTGTTTACTTCCTTTTATTGCTATTATTCACCTGCCATCTTAATGCCCAGCAAACATTACTATCAGTCTTAAAATCTCCCATTATATTTATAGGAGATGAACGTACCGCTTACAGAGACCCGGCTGTTTTATACTTTAAAGAAAGGATCTATTTATTCTTTACATTATGCAAAATTGATAGTGACAATAAAATATATTCATACACTGCCATGAGCAGCACAAAAGATCTTAAAACCTGGACGACTATTAAAATTTTAACCCCTAGAGATCAATCGTTGAATTTTTCAAGCCCGGGAAATATTATTCGATATAAAGATGAATGGATTTTGTGTTTGCAAACTTATCCAAGACCCGATTATACGGTTAGTCAAATGCCCCGTTTTGGTACAAAAGACGCACGGTTGTATTTAATGCGAAGCAAAGACCTTGAACATTGGAGCAAACCGGAACTGATAAAAGTAAAGGGCCCCGAAACGTCTGTCTCAGAAATGGGAAGGATGATTGATCCGTACCTGCTGGAAGATTAGGATGAGAAAGGAAAGTGGTGGTGCTTCTATAAACAGAATGGTGTGAGCATGTCTTACAGTTATGATTTAAACACCTGGAAATATTCTGGTCATACTGAATCAGGAGAGAATGCCTGTGTTTTTGTTGAAAACAATGAATACATTTTATTTCATTCACCTAAAAACGGCATGGCGATAAAACGGTCAGCTGATTTAAATAACTGGAAAGACTGGGGAAGCCTCATCACCTTAGGTCAAAGCGAATGGCCGTGGGCAAAAGGCCGGATAACTGCCGGGGCAGTGCTAAATTTACAAAAGGAAAATAGGTTTAAGGTATACGTTATGTTTTTTCATGGCTCAGGGCCTTTGACAGAAGAGAAAGGCGATTTCGATAAAAACGCTTCCATAGGTATCGCATGGAGCAGCGATTTGATTCATTGGAGTTGGCCTGGGAAAAATTGATGGTTCGCACAAATTGTTATGAACAGGCGGGCTCCGAAAGGGCTAGAATATTATCTTGAACGTCAACAAAACACCCTGGGTATGAGTTAGCTATCAGCCGTCATCTATCAGCTTTTGTCCGGATCACTAAATTTTATTGAATGTAAAGAGTCTTCCCTTCTGTATGATGTTCACTATATTTTTACCATTTTCCCAGGCAAAAGCAATTTTAACAATATGACACCATCTGATATTAATCAAAAAGAAAAAACAAAGATTTTTCATCAACTTCATCACAACGAAAAATTGCTTGTACTTCCCAATATCTGGGATCCACTAGGCGCCATACTGCTTGAAAGTTTAGGTTATCCCGCCGTAGCAACAGCAAGTGCCTCTATTTCTTACAGCAATGGCTACAATGATGGAGAACAAATTTCATTTCCCGAATTGCTTTTAATTCTGCAGAAAATAGTTAACAGTGTAAAAATTCCAGTTACCGCAGATATTGAAAGCGGTTATGCAATTAATAACTCGATTCTTAAAGAAAATATAAAAAAACTGGTTGATACCGGAATTGCCGGAATTAACTTTGAAGATAGCCGGCATGATGCTAAGGACATGGTCTCCGTCAGGGAACAGTGTGAAAAAATTACGATTATTAAAAAAGCTGCTATTGAAAATGGAACAGCGCTTTTTATTAATGCGAGAACAGATGTTTATATAAAAGGGAATAACTTATCCGAAGAAGAACAATTAATAGAAACCATAATGCGGGGCAAAGCCTATAAAGATGCGGGCGCAGATAGCTTTTATCCTATAGTTCTGACAAAAAAGGAGACTATTGAACGTATCGTCGATGAAGTTGACCTGCCGATAAATATTTTGTTGTTACCCGGCATTCCTGGATTTGAAAGCCTGGAGAAAATGGGTGTGGCGAGATTAAGCCTTGGTCCCGGATTTTTGAAAACCGCTATAAATGCCATGAAGAATGTAGCCGAAAAATTACTGAACCATGAAGGAATGGAAGAAGTAACAAACATTCCAATTAGTTTTGATTACTTAACAAACTTAATATCTAAAACGTAATACATTAATTAATAATAATAGCATAACACCAGGCGCGATTATCAATCACGCCTGGTGTAAAATTGTTTAGCATCATAAATTTTCTAACGGTTGAATTTCTAATAAATCATCAACCGGCATTTTTAATAAACTTAATCTGCACTGATTTTGTACTGTCAGTTGCCCCTGCAACGCCTACTAACAGTAATGTATATGCTTTTCCACCTTCTAATGTAATTGTTCTGTTTGCTGCTGTTTCATTTGTATTTACTACAGACACATTTATTTCTCCGGGAGTAACCGGTGTAAAGGCGGAAACTGTCGCGAACTTTACAGGATTGCTCACTACATTGCTGCCATTAGCAGTGATGGTAACGGTGGGCGCACTGGAATCCGGAATCGCATTTATATAACGAACATATGCTTTACCCGATGTTGAAGACAGGCTGTCCAGATCATCCCACGCAACCACATTCTGATAGGTGCCGTTATTACCAACAAGGAACAATGAGTAATACTTGTTTGGCTCAAAATTAAAACTTGACGTTGCCAACGAAGAATCCTGCATGTAGTTAAACGATTTAATAGAACGATCTCCGGGGTAGATGTTTAAGTAACCACCCGTATAATTAGTATAAGCCAAGGGCGTACTAACAAGTTGATTACCCGAAAGGGAGATACCTACTGTCGATTTATCAGGTGCCAGGTTAAATGCCATTAATCCCGCTACCGGTGAATTTTGTCCTCCATCTAAATTCTTTTTACAGGCACTGAACAATATTGCCGTTGCGAGTAATACAGAGGTTGCTACTAAAAATGGACGAATACTAAGAATGTTTCTTTTCATATGTTTTCAACTTTTGAATATTAGTGATTAAATAATGGAACGATGCAGTTAGCAATAGCGGTGAGTTGCTTGTGTTCCGGACCAGGCATGTAATAAGACACAAAATTACTTATAAGGTTAGTTAAAGAAAACAAAAACTAAATAAAATAACATTTGAGAATCTACCATTTCTTTAAATAACAAAACATTACTGACATAGTACAAACATTAAGCGTTGCAGCAAGTTTAAAAAAGGTTTTATTTTATTTTCTTAATAAACATAAAACTTTATCAAATTGAATCATTACCAAAGCATTAGACGTAACTTTTATGATTCTCTACAACTAAATGACAAAGAGGATCTGCTTTGGACGAATCTGTAAAAATAAGTTGATGAGGTACGAAAACTGAACGGCATTTTATTCCAAATAAATTTTTTGCTGTTACTAACGGAAATATACATATGTATATTTATGGGCATTGATTAGCAACGTCTTTTAAAATGAACGAGGTTATACACGTTTTGAAAAATAAAAAACATATCAGGCTATAGTCCGGATGCAAAAAAAATTAATATATTTATTTATGAAGAAATTAATTTTAAAAACTACAGACAGCATAGGAACGATCTGCCTGCATGCTGCATGCTCAATCATTGTCAACTAAACAATTGTACGGGTTTAATACCAACAGCACGCCACGCTGGAGTAGTTTTGAAAACATCAACGCGGAAAAAGGCAAAGGCGGAATGGAAAACAATGGAGCCAAGGGTCATTCCTCAGGCGCGCTGGTGGCCAGTGAAACAAAGGTCTTATTGAATGTTAAGGGCCAGGGAATAATCAACCGTTTATGGGTAACCATCACCGCTCGCCGGAAATGCTTCGTTCGCTGTAGCTGGAAATGTTTTGGGATGATGCTGATAAGCCCGCAGTTTCAGTACCATTTGGAGATTTTTTTGGAATGGGACTGGGCAAAACATCCAGTTATCATACCGTGTTCTTTGCTAATCCTGAAGGAAAGTCCTTCCAATGTTTTATTCCGATGCCTTTTAAGAAAGCTGCGCGAATACAAATCACTAACGAGTCGGGTAAAAGACTAAGCCATATTTTTTTTGATATTAATTTTGAAAAAATTACTACCTGGAATAATAATTACCTGTACTCCATAGTTGCTGGAACAGGGATACCGCTACCACCCTTGCCAAAGATTTTGAATTGTTGCCAGTTGTTAATTAAGGGTAAAGGAAGATTCCTCGGTGTAAATATTGGCATTAATACCAACCCTGTGTATTAAGATCACTGGTGGGGTGAAGAAGAAGTAAAAATGTATCTCGATGGCGATAAAGAATTTCCGACGCTGGTCGGAATAGGATCTGAAGACTATATTGGTACGGGCTGGGGACAAGGATTATTTTTTAACGACTATGCAGCATGCCTGATAGCCAACAAAGATACTGCCGGCTGGGCCTTCTACCGGTATCATATACCCGATCCTATTTATTTCAAAACAGATTTCAGGGTAACATTACAACAGATGGGTGGTAATCGAAAAGACAAAGTCATAGAATTGCAAAAACAACGTGTGCCCATGATTCCGGTTACGATAGATGATCAAAAGAAGATAAACCCGTTGTATAAAAAAGACAGCCTGGTGCAATTGGATACGCCTGGGTTGCCCGGGGGCTTTGCTAATTTTTATCGTTCAGATGATGTATAAAAGGGTTCGGGGTTGATTAGGTTACGGCGTTTATAGGGACAGGGCTTGCCCCCGCCCTGTTACACCGGATAGAGGTAGTATTTTGTCAACGTTTCCGATAATATTCTACCAGTTTCGTATGCAGTCAGGGCGGGGGCAAGCCCCGGCCCTACAAACGCCCTGGTCAGGCCCTTGAATGAGAACACAACCTGAATTTCAGACCGGTGAAGTATTTGAGACTTCACCGGTCGAACCATCCTATTAGTTAGGAACATACTATTCTCAATGCCCCTCCTTATCCAAATAAGCATCAATATCCTTTTGTGAAACAGCCACCTTCTTAGGATATTTAGCAAACCAAGCCCTGAACTCATTCTTAATAACATCTGACCAATCTCCATGAATTTGACCCGAAGGATATTTACCCTGCTGCAACAACACTCTCTCGAATTCATCTCTCAAACCTGTTAACTCAGAAGCTGCAACAAGATCTTCCACTAAAAACGCAGGAATGAAAACTACTCCATACTCATTAGCAAATACTACATCACCGGGAAATACTGTAACCTGCCCAATACGTATTGGAGCATTAATGGAAGTAGGTGTCATATCCTTAATGTAAGAAGGATCGTGGCCTTTTACCCAGGCGTTAAATCCTTTTGTATCTTTTAATTCCTGCATATCCCTCACTGACCCGTAAAATATAACACCCTTGCCGGTTTTACCAACAATAGCATTCCCCAGGCTTGAACCGATCAAAGTGCCATCTTTAATTTTTCCAAAGCCATCAGCTACATAAATATCTCCTTTAGTTAAAATATCAATAGGCCAGATATTTATTCCCCCTTTTTGTGAACGCCCTTCAGCTTTCCCCTCTGATCTTATCAGCGAATCAAGGTCGGGTCTGGACGGCATGAACTGGGCTGTTACTACGCGGCCAACCATGGTTTCGCCGGGTTTCAGGATTATCCAGTCTTTTTCAACCTGGTTACGGAACCCTTTATTTCCTAAAAATCCCCAAATTTGTTCAAGGGTAGCTTCGTGTAAGCGTTCCAAAACCAGGTCAGGCACTTTGGGGCGTCCATCAGCAAAACGTTCGCCTTTCCATTTGGCTGTTAATGCTTTTACGTATTCCGGTGATGAACCTATTTGCTGTGCAAATGATACTAGCGTAAAAAAAATAAAGGCAATAAATAATGATGATCTTTTAATCATAATAATTATGTAAATATTAAAAAAATGAACTGTGTTATGTTAATCGTGCGATAGCGCATTCATTGGTATCAGCTATCAGCCATCAGCTATCGGCTATCGGCAGGTCAATCTGTGATATATTTCCTCCGGATAGCCGATCGCTGAAGGCTGAAAGCCAAAGCGTCAAATTATGGCTAATTCAATACTAGGCTTTTCCTTTACTAACGGCTTCCATCAGGCCTTTTATGTAACCCCAGGCAAACAATGATCCGATGGTACTATAACCCGGGAAGTCATTACTATCGCCTGCCATGGTAGGCACATGGTCTGGCCTGATCGGTCCTTTGAAACCTATGTCATAATAAGCCTGCATAGCTTTGTACATATCTATCTGTCCTTCATCATGGAAGGTCTCCTCGAATTTAAATTTACCACCACGTACATTCCTGAAATGGACAAAATGTATCAGTTTTCTTTTTCCAAAATATTTGACAGTAGTGGGAATATCCGCACCCATCAAAGAAAAATTTCCCTGGCACATGGTGATGCCGTTACTAGGGCTTGGATATAGATCCACTAATCGTTTAAAGTTATCAACTGTAGTCATGATGCGGGAGATGCCCTTAATTTTATCAACCTGCGGATCATCGGGATGCATGGCCAGTTTCATTCCTACCTTTTCTGCTTCGGGTATTACTGCTTTTAAAAAATATTCCAGGTTCTTCCACATCGTTTCTTTTGACACTTCTCCGTATTTAGTGAGCGGCGCATTTTTAATATCTTCATAATCAAAAGCAGTCACCAATGCGCCGCCACGGCCAACCTGGTCATTCTTCGTTCTGTACCATCCAATTACTGGCATCCAATTATAACAGATCGTATCGACGCCTGCTTTAGAAAGGCTTTTCATAAAAGTAATGAAGTTGGCAATTTCTTCATCCCTTCCTTCCAACCCCAACTTTGTCTTTTCACCAAGTGAGGGCGGGCCTTCCACCACATTAAAATTTAATCCTACTTTACGCCACGCATCTTTCACGGCCGACACGGCATTTGAATCCCATGGCTTGGCATTTTCTAACGAAACCATTTTGGTATTGATGCCACCAACAGCGCCGAATACCGCCATCTGCTTTAGCAGGGCGATTTTACGGTCGTTCATACCACTGAAATACGCTTCACTGGCCTGCATTCCGGCGTCTGCGGCCAGGTTGGTTACTTTTGTACCCGCGCGTCCTCTCTCTTTTACGAGTAGCGGGTTGGCAACGGAAGATGCTATCCCGCCGATCGACATAGCTGCTGCGAATGAGGCGCTTTTCTTTATGAAGTCTCTTCGATTATCTTTCATGGCAATTTATTTTTTTGTGGAAGATATTTATTTATTTGGCCTTGTAAGGACGGGCTTTTCGTTCAGACTCCGTCCAAATCTATAAGGTTTGAACCCGGAACGCTGGAACTAAAAAGGCAAACCCTATAGGTTTATGCGACATGTTACCAATTGATCAACCATTAAATATTAAGCATCCTACATGGATAAAACCGCCAGCTTCATAGCCACTGCAAATGCAACATTATATGTCTGCGCCGCGTAGCCGCCACCTCCTGGGTATTGGTTTTTTATTCCTCCCGGGTGCTCTTTATCATAGTCTATCGCCCTCGGATGCTCGGGGTACAAACCATGTTTATATCCTACTTGAATAAGCTCTTTCATAACAGCAAACATATTGATTTGGCCCTCATCCAAAAACACCTCGGCATATTTTACGTAAGGCTTATCAACAATCACATTCCTGTAATGAACATGATTGATGCGGTCAAGCTTTCCAAAGTAACGACAAACCTCTATAGGGTTCTCCCCCATTTCACGCGTTACACCACAATCGAATGTAATACCATTTGACGGACTATCAACAATCTCCACCAGTCGTTTCCAGTCAGCAAGCGTTGCCATAATCTGGTCTGAGCCGTGGCTAACCGGGATAGGAGGATCGTTGGGATGAAGGGCCATCCTGACTCCCGCCTTCTGTGCCACGGGGATGACTGCCTTCAGAAAATAGGCAAGGTTGTTCCAAAGATCAGGTGCCTTGTGCACTCCAATCGCCGGTTTAGCAGGAAGGTTTTTTACCGGTTCATAATCGAAAGCCGTATGACCCGCACCACCACGCGTCTTTTTTTCGTAGTATCCTTCCATGAGACGGTCAGCATAAAAATTGTATTCCACCACTGGCAAACCTACCGTGCCAGCCGCAACAAGAGAATCCTGTATTTTCTTTATTTCCGCATCGCGTCCTTCACGGCCATAGATTGTATTCGGATGCCCCCCTATCATCATGTTTATAACGGTTAAACCGTTTGCCTTAAAGCGGTCCATGATGCTGCGAAGACTTGCTACCGTCCAGGGAATTGGCGGGCCACCCATTAATACATAATCAACGCCTACCTGCTTATACTGGCGCATTTCACTTTCCGTTGCATTACTGGAAACACCTACGCATATTCTCGGTGTGTTGGGATTATCTGGTATCGGCCATTCAATTTTCGCCTGTGCTGATGTTAGAATATTATTATCATCATTGCCTTTCCCTGATGCTTTATTTATGCTCAACCCACCCATGGAAAGTGCTGCTGCTATTGATGAAGATTTTTTTAAGAAGTCCCTGCGATTGTCTTTCATATTAAAAAATTTATTGAAAAGGTTTCTCGATTCTGCTAATTACATAATACTGTAAATTCTGATTCAGAAAAATGCCGCTCATTTATCCCACCAAACGGGTGTTGTGTATAAATCCTGCCCCTGTGCAGCTACAGCAGCTTCATAATTATCCTTATTGAGCGTAGCTTCGCTTACTGGGTACCGTAAGCGCACTAAAGCTTTGCCGCCCGTAAAATTGCCAGGATAATTGGGTGGCACCAATACCGGGTATCCTGTTCGCCGGATATTAGAAAACACCTCGAAATTATCATAAAACATAAAAAAGGCAAGATAAAATTGGGTATGCAACTGCTCCATTTGTTGTGCAAAAGTGGTTCCGTTCAATGGATGGGCAAGCAGGTAAGCATCAATAGTAGCTTGCGCTATTGAAAAAGTACTGCCCCCGGGAAACAATACGGCAGCAGGAAAGATAGAAGTCGACTTCATGGAAGCGTTAACGGCTGCAGTGTAGTGAGCTGTTGCCGGACTGGCATCCCATCCACGCAGGGAGGCTTCAGCCAACAGAAATTCCACTTCAGCATAACTTTGAATAACTGTTGGAGCGCTAAGACTGGCGACAGTGCCTGTATTAGGTTCGGAATAGTTCACCAGCTGGCTATTATCCCATCCAGGGATGACCGCTTTTATCGTCGTAGCATCATAACCGTTAGGAAGTCCTTTCTGTAAGGCAGGATTTGTGGACGCAGGTAATTTGGCAGCCTGAGTGGCAAGAACATTGGCATCCCATAGTGTGGCGTAAAAAGGCAGCCTCGGATCATTATAACTCACCAGGTAATCTATTAGTGTTTTAGCAAGTTTTACAGGCCCCTTTCCCTGGTTCGATTCAGGGAAACTTTCACGCTTTAATTCGGCTGCATCCCTGTTTTCGGAATTGGTTGAACCCGGAGCATGATTTACCTTCGCCATATCTGCATTACTTTTCATTACACCACCGGCGATAGCTTTTTGCACCCATTCCTTCGACTTAGCTGCATCCACATTACTCATACGCATACCTAACCGTAACATCAATGAGTAAGCGAAGATTTTCCATTTTGCGACATTACCTCCATACATTGGATCTGCCGTTCCAAATGTAGATTTAGCAGCATCCAGCTGACCGATAGCTGTTTGCAGCTCTGCAAGCATCAGGGGATAAATATCGGATTGCTTGTCATATTTAGGTTTGAAATTGCCGTTTATAAATCCCAGTCCTGCTTCTTTGTAAGGAACATCACCATAAATATCCGTGGCCCGGTGCAAAACGAATACCCGCCAGATGCTGCCGATGGCATAATAGTTAATCATATCGGGTTTATCCTTAGTAAGCGAGAGCATCTGCACCAATTCTTTCAGGTGAATAGGATAGATGGTTTCAAATAAATCACCGAACTGTCCATTTTCGAAATTTTTGTCGCCTGACCAGTTTGTGCCCAGTGCTGCCATATACTGATTGGTAGCGGCAAAGTATTTTATACTAACGCGATTTCTGTCAGCAGTACCTACACCGGCTGTTCGCACCACGCTCGTGGTGAACAGGTTGGCGATCACAGGATCGGTATAAACATTTGGATTTGTATTTAATTCCTGGAAACCCTTGTCGCAGGAAGCAAGTAGCGAAACTGCTATTAGCAGAAAGAATCCTTTTAATATCCTGTTTATGAAGATTAGTTTTATATAGCTCATAAAAAATATTTTAACAATGATAGTTTTAGTTGATCTTAAAATTTTACCTGGAGGTTTAAGCCAAAGCTGCGTGCCGTAGGCAACCCAAAATTTTCCAGTCCCTGTGCATTACCGTTACTATAGCTGGATTCAGGGTCGATATTCCTGGCGGTATTGTATATCAACAAAAGGTTGCGCGCTACTAAAGAAATATTCAGCGATTCGATGCCTGACTTGCCAAGGATGGATTTGGGGACAGTATATCCAAAAATAACCTGGCGCAGTTTTATAAAATCAGCGTCTGTTACAAATTGGTCAGTAAGTGTTGCCCAGATGGTTGAATAATAGGTTTGTGCCGATACGTTCCCGTTATATATTGCACCGGCTGCGTCTACGCCGGATACTGCGATCCCTTTTTCCCTGATGCCGCCTTCAACAGTTCGTTTATCAAGGCCGAATTGAGTTCCGTATGCATTGGTGGCCGAATATACCTGGGCGCCAAATTTGCCATCCACCAGGAAGCTGAAGTTGAAATTTTTATAGGTAAAATTATTACTGATGCCCGCTGTGTAAGGAGGCACGCCCCGTCCCAATGGCACTAAAGCACTCTGCAACGGTATGCCGGTAGCGGTGTTATATATAATTTGTCCTTTAGCATCCGTACGCGCCCGGTTTCCGGCGATCATACCAAAAGGCATTCCTTCAAAATGATAAATGCCACCATTCTGCGTACGCGTTGTAGCGCCGGGGAGAAAGAGAGAAGTTAAGCCATCTGCAATCTTCAAAACGGTGTTCTTGTTGTAAGCCATGTTGAAGCTTACATCCCAACTGAATGCAGCACTTTTAACGGCTGTACCTGTGATCAGTAGCTCTATGCCCCTGTTTTGTATTTTTCCTACATTTAGTGCAACATTAGTATAACCGGATGTTAAAGGAACAGAAGCAGCTACAATATCATCGGTAGTCGTTCTATCGTATACGGTTACATCCAGTCCCATCCTGTTATTGAACAAACGGGTCTCCAAACCTATTTCGGAAGTTGTTGATGTATATGGCGTTAATTTATTAGGAATGGTAGCGCTGGTAATATTCATAAGGGTAGCGCCATTCACGTATTGCTGTGCCTGTGCTGTATATGTGAGATTGAGGCCATAAGGACTTGGCGCACCACCGCCAACCTGTGCCCATGAGCCTCGCAACTTTCCATAACTAAGCCAACCGGGTTTGCTTTTCCAGGCATTGGAAAATAAGAAACTCAAACCTGCCGACGGGTAAAACAGGTGATTGTTGGCTATATCAAGCGTAGAGAACCAATCTTCCCGACCGGTTAATGTAAGATAAAGCAGGTCATTATAACCAATATCAGCAGATGCAAATAAAGAGTTGATGGCAAGCTGGCTATAGTTTTGGGTGAAAGTCTGGCTGCTGCCATTCGATATAAAATATTGGAAGGGTACGTTAAAAAAGCCACTGCTAAGCGTAACCCCATCGTACGTGTTTTTCATCTGGTTTCCACCGGCTAAAACATTTACCGAAAACTTTCCAAAGCCTTTTGAAAAGCCAATAATTCCTTCTGCATTGGTTTCATTACTGAGGTTCTGATCTGTTGTCATACTTCCCCGGTTGTTGTAAGCAATCCCGGTAGGATCAATGTTTGATTCTTTAATATTAAAATAATCTATTCCTAATCGTCCGCGGGCATATAGCCAGTCATTGATATTATACCGTACACTGAATGAACCAATGAAACGTTTGCGGGTATCGCCGTTCTGAACTTTATTAACAGCGTAATAAGGATTGGTAGCATAAATATAATCACTCCAGATGTTTTCAATGCCCCCGGCATCATAACCGGGCGCAAGTGTTCGAACGTCGATATTTGTTCCAATTAGCTGCACACCGGTATTAGGGTTTTTTGTAAAATCTGAAACGAACGTACGGTTGTCGGTTGTTTCAATATTATACTGGCCGTTACCTTCAATCACAATCTTCTTTTTTAAAGTGGCGTTTATGCTAAGGTTAAACGTTTTCCGGTTAAGCGAATTATTGGGTACAATTCCTTTATTATCCAGGTTAGAAGCAGAAAGCCGGAAATTGGCCACCTCGCTACCACCGCTAAATGAAAGGGTGTTGGAAAAAGTTTTGCCGGTATTGTAGAAGTTCTTTACGTTATCTTTCTGCGCAATATAAGGCCTGGCAACACCGTCGGGTTGCATTACAGAGGCGCCACTGAGCTTTGCCCCCCACGACATTCTACCATTTGCAATGGCTTCCGCTTTTGATGCAGGTGCCACTCCCCTGGATCCAGCACCGTACTCATATTGCCAGTCTGTTAAATTAACAGGTGTTTCCCAGGTATAGTTGCTATTATATTCAACCCCTAATCCTTTCTGTACTTTACCCGATTTAGTAGTGATTAATATAACTCCATTGGCGGCGCGCGATCCATAAAGAGCCGCAGCTGTTCCGCCTTTTAAGATAGACATGCTTTCTATATCATCCGGATTAATACTCATCAATCCATCACCACGGTCGATACCGCCAAAAGTTCCGGGATTGCCCTGGTTGGAGTTATTTATAGGTATGCCGTTCACCACATACAAGGGTTGGTTCTCTCCATTCAATGAACCATTACCCCGTATTACAACACGGCTTGAGCCTGCCGGACCGGTTGCTGTACTGGTTGCGTTTACACCAGCTACCCTGCCGGTTAAGGCATTTCCTAAATTAATTTCTCTTGCTTTGTTCAGGTCTTCCCCCCCTACCTGCGTCACGGAATAGGTAAGCGCTTTCCTGTCTTTTTTAAAACCAAGCGCCGTCACTACAACGGTATTCAGTGCCTGGCTTTCTTTCACCAACATTATGGTTAAACTGGTTTGTCCGTCGATGGTAATTTCCTGCGTAGTATATCCTACTGATGAAAAAACCAACACTCCTTTTGCAGGGGCATTAATAGAGAATTTACCATTAGCATCAGAAGTAGTTGAATTGGAAGAACCTTTTACGTTAACAGTAGCGCCAAGTACGGGGCTATTGGTATCGTCTGTTATGGTACCGGTAATTACCGCATTGATCTTTTTTAATGACTGGTCCCTGGAACCACTCTTGCCGGCATAAGGACTGCCAGGCGCATATCCTTTGGCGTTTATGGTAAGAGAACCTGTGAACAAAAGGATAAATGTAAAGGTAAAAATCAACGGTGTTTTGGTTAGTATCTCATGGGGTCGAGAAAAAGTCTTCAAAAGCATGATTTAGTTTTTTTTGGTTAAGCAATATGGAGTGCGTCGTAGATCAAATACCAATTTATTAAACCGGGTTCTTACCGGAAGCTGGTAACATTACTAACAGCGTTGCTATTTCGCTATTAAGATAGACAGATTTTATAAATAAGAAGCTTGTTTGGAAATAAATATTTAAAGGAGTTAAGTAGATTTCTACAAATTTATTTTCCTTCACATTCCTTCTTACCAATTGTATGTAGATCATTTTCACTTTTACATTCTTGCCGGTCGATTCACTGCGGGTATCCGATTACCCGGATGTTCCAATAATGTTTGGTGGAACCTGCCACAATTTTGACGCAATCGGCTTCGCATTTCGTGTGTGTACGTGTAAAAAAATCAATATTTAACCAATATAAATCTTCTGGCTGGAAAATAATGGCTTCTTTAGAATGTGAGATGAAGGAGGCTGACTTCCGAAGATGGTGACCTGACTACCGAAGTTTCTTAAACTTCGGTAGTCTTGAATAAGAAAGGTTGCATCCTGGCCGGATACAAACAATAGTGAAATGATTCCCTGCCAAAACACCAGGGCTGAACTAAAAACGCTGATTGAATTTTACCTTGGGGCTGACTAAAAACGCTGATTGAATTTCACCTCGGGGCTGGCTAAAAATGCTGATTGAATTTTACTCTGGGGCTGGCTAAAAACGCTGATTGAATTTTACTCCGGGGCTGACTAAAAATAAAGGCGTTTGTAGGGGCAGGGCTTGCCCCCGCCCTGTTACACCGGATACATGT
>JBDSBP010000138.1:0-33996 GCA_039921525.1 Chitinophagaceae bacterium
TATGCAGGAATTCAAACGCCTACAATGCTTCCAAAGATGGTGAATGCGTATGATCACGTCTTGCTTTGGCGGGAAGCTGAACATAATGACAATCCCAGTACCACCGTATATAAATATTCACTGGACCAACTAGAAAAATATCGCACGGGTGAGCTGCCAGGCGAGGCTCGCTTGGGTTATCTATTTGACCCTGCCCCTCAAACGGAACATAATATATCTATGTCAGGAGGCAGTGATAAAAACCGGTATTTTATTTCTCTCGGGTATCTATACCAGGATGGTACAATGAAAAACACCTCCTATAAACGGTACAATATGAGGGTGAATAATACCATTAAAGTAACTGACAAATTTGATATAAACATAAACGCGCAATTTGCTCCCGCGGAAACAACTGCACCTTCTTCTGCAACTTATCCCAGTGGTCCTACGCGCACTGTTTCCGATATTATCTACGATGCCTACAGGCGCGGTTCAGATGACGTAACATTCACCAAAGATGGCCGTTGGGCAGCAATTACGGCATGGGCCAATCGCTTCGGGCTTGCATCCAAAGATGGAGGATTTGAAACAAATAAATTCAATAGATTTTCCGGGGTGTTAACGCTCAATTATAAAATTTCAAACGACTTTTCGCTTAATGGAACCTATGGTACCAGCATCGACTTCGGCAGGCAGGTTGACTATAGTAAAAAAATGCAATTCATCGACCCTATTGATTTAACGAAAGTTGATTTTGATTATAATACCAACTCATTGCTAATTTCTCATAATAATGCTGATCAGCACAATGCACAACTCCTTCTTAATTATAACAAGACATTTAATAGTGTACATGAAGTAAAAGGTCTATTGGGTTATTCCCAGGAATGGAACAACAGTATGAATGAGGCCGTGGGCAGACGCGACTTTATAACTGATGATATCTACGTGATCAATGGCGGCACTAGTGATCCTTCCACCTGGACTACAACAGGATCTGCTTCTGCATGGGCATTGCGATCTTACTTCGGAAGAGTAAATTATACATTTAAGGATAAATATCTAATTGAAGGGGTCGTTAGATATGATGGCTCATCCAGATTTAGTTTAGACAAACGTTGGGGTTTGTTCCCCTCTTTTTCCGCAGGCTGGAGAATCAATCAAGAGTCGTTTATGCAAAACATCAAAAGCATAACAAATCTAAAGTTAAGAGGATCATGGGGAAAAGTTGGGAACCAGAATGTAGCCCTTTATCAATATTATTCAACTATAGCCAACTCAGCGTATTATTTCAACGGATCCGCCCAAACAGCAACCTATTATTCAGGAAGTCCAAATGTTAACCTAACCTGGGAATCTAAAACTACCACGAACCTTGGATTGGATATGGGCTTTATTGAAAATCGCCTGAATTTTTCAGTAGATATATTTAATGACAGAACTTCAGGTATCTTAATGCAGCCTGCAGTACCATCATCATATGGTCTGTCCGCGCCTTATCAAAACGTTGCAACCGTTGATAATAAAGGTTGGGAGTTTGAAGCTTCCTATAGGAATCAATACAAAGCCGGTGGATTTTCTTATAAAGTAACATTCCAGATTTCTGACGCTAAGAATAAAGTTGTTTCCATGGTTGGAAGCCCGCAGATCTCCGGCAATAAGATTACAGAGGTGGGCCATGAGATGAACGAATGGTTCGGATATAAATCTCTTGGCATTTTTGGAACACAGAAGGATGTCGATAACTACGCGCATTTAAATCCGAAAACAGGCGTCGGAGATTTGAAAATTGAAGACGTTAACAATGACGGAAAAATTACTGCGGACGATCGCCAGCGATTAGGTAGCTCTTATGCGCGCTATCCCTATGGCTTCCATCTTGAGCTGGGGTGGAAAGGTTTCTTTATGTCAGGTTTTGTGCAGGGCGTGGCATATCGGAAGATATTTATCGGCAACGTCAATTTACCAATCAACGGTGGGCTGGAAACAGCCCAGGAGCAGTACTTAGACAGATGGCGACCTAATACTGACGGCACCTGGATTCCAGGTGAATTTCCAAAAATGAGGATTGGCAGTTTCAATAATACATTCTCTTCTTTTTGGTTACAGAATGCAGCATATCTGAGGTTGAAAAATATTCAGCTAGGCTATTCTTTACCTAAGTCAATGCTCACAAAATTAAAAATCGAAAAAGTAACATTATATGTCAGCGGGGAGAACCTTTTCACGAAAACCGGCATCTATGGCTTCGACCCCGAAGCTCCGGAATCTGTGAGTTTCTATCCCTTATCAAAAATTACAAATATCGGTCTAAACATTACTTTATAATCGATAAAGAAATTACCATGAAAGTCCTAAAAAACTCCGTTGTTTACCTGCTATTAGTTTTTATTATCACATCTTGTAAAAAAGAATTTCTTAATACCCTTCCTTTAAGTGCAACCTCAGATGCAACCTTCTGGACATCATTTACAAATGCCAACACCTGGATTAACTATGCTTACAGAAGTTTGCCAAGTGCTTCAGATTATATTTTTGATTCGATGAGCGATGACTGTGTGGGAGCCGGCGATCTTGTTGCACAGGGGTTACATGTTCCTACAAGTTCAATTATTAATACGAAATGGAATTATGCTCCTATCCGCCAGTGTTTTGAACTATTGGCGCATCTTGATGAGATTCCCAATTTAACCGATGCACAGAAAAACGGCCTGGCAGGACAGTCCCGGTTCATTATGTCGTTTAAATATTTTGAAATGATCACACTCTACGGAGACATTCCCTTCTTCGATAAGGTGGTACCGCTTACAGAAGCGGATCTTCCGAAAACGGATAAGGCAACGATCCTGGCCTACATCCTTAACCAGCTTGACATGGCAGCGGGGGAACTCCCGGTTTCATGGGCGGCATCCGAGAATGGAAGAGCTACCAAAGGAGCCGCACTCGCCCTTAAGGCGAGGGTGAGTTTATACAACGGTAAATGGAATGATGCCGCTGCTTCAGCGCAAGCGGTAATGGCCCTTGGAACCTATGCACTTCATCCAAACTACGACCAGGTTTTTCAGACCGCATTTAATAATAAAACGAAAGAAGTCATTTTAGCTTATCAATATGCAAAAGATTTATTTACACATACCTTATGTTTCTCTTATGGCTTTTATACCATCGGTGGAACAAGTTCCAGTTTGCCAACTCCCGATTTAGTAAACTCATTCAGATGCTCTGATGGCTTGCCCATAAATGAATCTCCGCTTTACGATCCAAAGCATCCATTTGAAAACCGCGATCCAAGATTTCATATGAATTTTATATTGCCATTTGAAAAATTTAACGGGCAGGTGTATGATCCCGTAAATAATATCAACGATCGGAACGCTGCAAAAACATATATCTATTTCAGAAAGTATATTTCTGATATGTTGCCACAGCAAAGAACGATGTGGGTCAATTGGAATATATTCAGGTACGCGGAAGTATTATTGACTTTTGCGGAAGCAAAAAACGAAGCATCAGGACCTGATAATTCAGTGTATAATGCCATTGATCAGATCAGGCAACGTGCGGGAATGCCGGTAATAGACAGAATCAAATATAACACGCAGGATAAACTACGTGAAGCGATAAGAAATGAACGCCGTGTAGAATTGGCAGGAGAAGGCCTCCGATATTTTGATATCTTGAGGTGGAAAACTGCTGAGAAGGTTTTAAATAAAGTGGTATATAGTTTTGAGATTCCTGGCGTGCTACCAATAAAAAATATCGAAACGCGTGTATTTGATGCTTCTAAAAATTACTTATGGCCAATACCGCAATCTGCTATTGATAATGCAAAACAACTAAAACAGAATCCAGCCTGGAAGTAATGATTAAAATTATTAACGGGAAATAAATGAAGCAGACCCTATGCGGGCTGCCAAAGAAACTGGTCATCCTGCAAAATTATTTTGAATGATATGCCTTATAAATAGTCTTACATGGTGAGATGTTTTGAGAGTCTTCATAAAACACAATATTACTAATGAAGAAGAATCCTGAAAAGGAATTTATACCCGTAATGTTGACGCCGTTTAAAGAAAACGGTAAAATTGATTTTGACGGGCTTGCCAATATTTTAGAATTATAATTACACGCAGGGGTTAAAGGGTTATTCGCAAATTGCTACTCCAGCGAAATGGATCAATTAAGCAATGACGAAAGATTAGAAATTATAAAACACCCTATAAGGATTGCGGGCGGGAAAGTGCCGGTTATAGCTGTTGGTAATTTTGGAAATACGATTCAGGAGCAGGCAGGTTTTATTCATAAAGTTAACGACAACGGGGTAAAAACGGTTAGTATTGTTACCGGTATGATCGCGCGGGAAAATGAAAGCGATGATGTTTTTGACAACAGAATGTACGAATTATTTAATCTAACGGATACTATTCCATTAGGATTTTATGAATGTCCTAAACCTTGCTTTTCCGATATTAAAGGTTACACTATTGCCGTTTTTGGTGTAACTATTTGTTGCTATTTGTGTACAGCCGGCCAGCCATAAAAAAGCCAAGGCAGTGATGCTATAAGCAGGGAAAACAAGTTGAAGTGGACGCATTGATTTGAGCGGTTAAATATCTTAACAAATGGATGTATTGGAGAATTTAAAATAATACTGATTTATTTTTTCAATAATTCAGTAAAAAAAGGAAATAGTTGGTCTGCCATGGCCTTGTGGTCTTTTAAATCAGGATGGCTATCGCAACCACTTGGATGCATTGGTTTAAACTCAAAAATGGCGATCGTATGTCCGCTATCAAAATGAGCTTTAATTTTATGCAAACAGTCCAGAAGAACCTTGTTGTTTTCACTCGATACCATAGGACTGGTCAGAAGGGCAAGTGTAGCTTTTGGGTAACGTTTGAAAATTTCATTTACGAAATCAATGTATTTGCTGGTAAATTTTTCAGCGTCAAAAGGCTTGCGTTTTTTCTGGCCGTCTCCATTGGAAAGGTCGTTGGTGCCCAGACATATGCTTACCAAATCTGGCTTTTCTTTGTCAGAAAAATTCCATAGATGCTCTTTATTCCCATCCAGATTTGTAGTGGCATAAACGTCGCCCATTACAGGTGAGGTATCCTCGTCGTTCCAATTGCGGTATATCCCCATGCCTGAAACTGAACTTAAATTATAGTTGGCATGTAACCTTCGAGCTACCAGAGGGCCGTATGCAAGATATGCGTTGTGCTGATCGTACCAGGTACCTGTGCCACATTGAATAACTTTAGTATCCGCACCGAAACCACAGGTAATTGAGTTGCCAATGAATTCTATGGAAGCATTGTTTTTTATTTTTGCGGAAGAAATGTTGCTGGATTCAACGCCATAAAAAAGTATTGCACCATTGCTCGCTTCGGTAGCTTTATATAGCCCAACCAAGTAGTTTTTGTGTTTTGGAAGGGTGATCGATATGCGATTTACAGAATCTCTCTCCACCCTAAAACGGCCGAAATAATTTCCATTTACTTCAATAACAACATAGCTATGCGTTTCACCTTTAGCACCAATCAAAAAAGTAACTGAATCGCTTTTAGTTTTAAAAATAACATGGGCCGCCGAGCTAACGAGTGCCTGCGTAGTGTCATTCAACTTTTCGGTCCTACCTGAATACGAAAATTCTTTCTGGACTTCGTTAGGAAAAACATGTTTAGATATGGGTTTAGTGGCGCATGAAAAAATAAAACATGAAACTGTAATCCAAAATAATTTCTTATTCATTTTCATTTTGTTTGTTTGATTAGAGTATTATTTTTAGTTATTCATTTGGCCAGTTCCAATACTCCATATCCTTATTCCATGAAATTCCATTTTATTTGCTTAACGGATAGCAATCGAGAAAAAGAGAGAGACTAATATTACGCATTCGCTGTAAAGAAGAGAATATTTTAGTATCTTAATTGTTTTCAAAATATTGAGTTTAAAGAATTTTTACACTTGACTTTAAATTATCATCCAGTTGCTCAATGCTAGTTTTGCGCAAGATGATTTGTTTAATCCGCGAATCAGGTAATTTTATTTGTTCCATTTTCAATTTTTTCACATCGTCAAATATAAAAGCCGGGCGAAAATCCTGGTCGACAAGTGTCAATTTAATATTCTTCAAAGTAAGCCCGCTTACATGACGTACGTACAACCCCCATGCAGGCAGCTCGCTGAACATACTGAACTCGGGATAATCTTTTTCTTTCTCCGGCACCTGCTCCAACCGGCTCAAAGGAATATATGCCATGCCTTTGGATGCTCTTCCGGGATATGATATTGCTATGTTTTCTAAAACTACATTTTCAATATCGTGACCTGGTATGCCTGCAATGGAAGATGGAAAAGGGTTGTGAAAGAAATCAACCTCCGGCCCACGCATATCATAATTAATATCTGGCCGCCCAAATGGCACTTGCACTATCACATCTTTGATATGTACATTTCTAACGATGCCGGGCGTTTCACCATCTCTATGTCCCAAACGGATAAAGATGGCATTACCTGTATTCACGGCATTGATTTTATGTATGTTTATGTTTTCTATTATTCCACCATCTACACACTCCAGCGCGATAGCTGACCGAAAGGTATCGAAGATTTTAATATTCTCAATCGTAGCGTTTTTAAATCCGCCATAAGAAGCTGTGCCAAATTTAATAGCACTTGCGCTTGACCGTATAGTGCAGTTGGCAATATAAATATGATCATTAAAATAACCTGGATAATAAGATTTCAGGCAGATGCCATCATCGGCAGCATTAACATTGCAATTCGTTATTCTTACATTGCGGCAATCTGTAATATCCATACCATCATTGTTCCAATAAGCTCGGTTGGTGAGAGAAATATTGTTAATTGTGAGATTGGAACACAACTCGAACGACAAGCCCCAACAGGCCCCATTTTTGATTTTTAGGTCAGATATTTTCACATTGTTACATTCGGAGAACCGAAAAAGCTTGGGCCGCACTGTTTCACTGGGCCGCATGTTTTTATTGCTGTAGTTGGGATCAATGCGAATGCCAGCATGATGTAAACTATCAATGTTTAAAGCCAACGCTCTACCCTGTCCATCTATCAGGCCTAAACCAGATAGCGATATGTTGTTTGCCTTATACGCCAATAACAATGCAAGTTGAGAATTATCATCTTTCTTTGGGGAAACCGGGCGGCCATCTGTATTCATTGCTTTGTAATCATCGGGGTTGGTACTTCCTAAAAGAATCGCGCCCTCTTCCAAAAAAATTGCCACATCGCTTTTCATTTCGATACTACCGGTTAAAAAACACCCTTTTGGAAAAATTACTTTTCCACCGTTATTTTTACTTGCTGCATCAATGGCTGTTTGTATCGCTTTTGTGTTTAATGTTTTTGTATCGGGTACAGCTCCATAATCAACGATGTTGAATGTTTTTTCCTTGTGAAGATTTTGTCCATAACTTTCACGGGTAAATTGTAATAGAAATGCAAGAGTACAAAAACTTAAAAATAATGTGGATTTAGTGTTATGCATTTTATTTTTGCTTTTTGAATCTATTCAAAAAAAATCACCTTATTCAGCTTATTTAGTTAGCAATTCGATTTTTTGATACACCATTCCGTAATGACTGCCCGGAGGATTTTCTATAATTTTATTGCCATTCCGGTTGGTTGCAAAATTACCAGAATACGGCAACCACATTGATTTTCCATCTTTATTAATAAATTTTGAAGCATTGTTTACAAAATACGCTTACTATCCCGGATTTTATGCCGACGAACTTTATTCCTGTATATTCTTTCGAGTTTTTAAAAATGGATATCTTTTTGGTGCCGATTTCCAAACAAAAGGGTCGTATTTAACTATGTCCGGTTCAATTAAAGTAATTTTCTGCGCAAATAAGCTCCCACTTAAAAAAAGAAGATGTATAAATAATAGCTGTTTCATTTTTTGAAATTGATTTCATTACAAATACTAATTTCAACTCTTTATTGTAGTCCTTTTATCAATGGGCGCTGGTGTTATGTTAAGCATAAAATCAGGTAACCATTTTGCTATCAGCCTTCAGCTATCAGCAAATCAAAGCCGGCCTGCTTTCCTCCTGATAGCTGAAAGCTGATGGTTGATAGCCAAAGCGTCAAACGAGACTTAACTTAACACTAGTGTTAAGTTAAGTATGCACTGTCGCATATGTTGGCTGTCAGCTATCAGTGGTCAGCTATCAGGAAAGCAATGCGAGACTTAATTTCCTCCTGATAGTTGATAGCTGAAGGCTGATAGCAAAAACGTCAAATTAGAGTTAACTTAACACTAATTCAATTTATTAATGCTTCCAGTATTCCTTGTTGGGTTCTTTGCCTAGCTCGATTATTAACTCACCACCTGCTATCACATCTCTATGTTTTAATTTAGGTTCATGAATTTGTTTGTTATTCAGAGACATGGATTGTATATAATTATTATCAGGCGTATTATGTTTTGTTTTGATGACAAATGTTTTTTTTGAATAAAATTTTGAATCCAGATGCAGGGTCACTTCATCAAAAACGGGGCTGCTCAAATCATAATAGGGTTCAACCGCACATCCACCGGTCATATCAAAAAGCCCCATGGAAATAAGGCAATAAAGTGCACTCATTTGCCCTTCGTCTTCTTCTCCTATCCAACCGGAATAAGGTGAAGTATTAAAAAAATTATTGGCAACCATTCTTGAATATTTTTGTGTAAGCCAGGGTTCTCCGCTATAATTAAAAAGAAAAGGCGCTTGCAAGTTCGGCTGGTTACTTAAATCAACATATCTTTTTTCAAATCCTTCTTCCAAACGATAATTAAAGTTTTCCCTGCCCATCAATTTTACCAGGCTCGGTACATCCTGAGGAACGAACCAACTGTAAATCCATGCATTGCCTTCCATAAATCCGGCACCGTTCCAACCACTTTCTGTTCCCATTTTAAAAGGTTCAAAAGGCTCTACCCATGTTCCGTCTTTATGTTTTCTACGAATGTATCCTGTGCCGCTGTCAAATAGATTTTTATAATTTTCAGACCGCTTTAGAAAATACTTTGCATCGGACTTTTTCTTTAACGCCAATGCAAACTGTCCCAAACACCAATCGTCATAAGCATATTCCATTGTATTGCTTGCCGGCCCCGTTTCGTCTGGCCCATATCCCAATTCCATATAGTCTTTCATTTGCCGGTTTCCGGCATAACCACCACAAGGATGTTCAATACCTGGCGTTGTATAATCATGTTTGATCATCTGGAAAACACTATCAGGATTAAATTGAGATATTCCTTTTAAGTAACTGCCAATGATTAAAGAATTTTGATGTTGTGCTCCCATGATTGGGGAATATTCCAACCCCACTGGCGCTTCAGGAATCCATCCCCCATATTTCTGTAATTCCAACAAAGAGTTCACCATTGAATTTGCATAAGCCGGTGTCAACAACGTCCATAAGGGTGTTAAATTCCATTGGGTACCCCAAAACGCATCGGCACTATACACCGCATCGGCTGGCGGGGTAAGGGTTTGAAGATTTTCACACATATCTATATATTGGCCGTTTACATCGCTCATCAAATTTTTACCAGTATAGGAGCGATAAAAATCGGTATAAAATTTCTCTTTGTTTTCTTCGCTTCCTTTCAATTCCACCGTACTTAGAATTTTGTTCCAATCATCTTGCGCCACCGCTGCTACTTTATCAAAATCATAATTGAAGGGCTGCATTTCTGTTTTTAAGTTTAAAGCTGCATTTTTTAAACTTACGAAAGAAATACCTGTTACAGCAGTAACCTTTTTGCTACTTAGGGAATCAAAATTTATAATGACACCACTCTTTGCTTTCCCTTCAAAGGATTCAATATTTTTTGTGGTATTACATTTCCTCCGCCAGTCTATTCCATAGCTACTAGATTTTCCTGTATATGCCTCATATTGCCAACTGTCCACAGATTTTATTAAAATATTAAATTTTGTCCTGAAATAAACGGTGATCTTTCCAGAATAACCGTTAGTACTGGTAACTGCTCCTTCAATTTCATGGTCATTTATTTTTTTTAATTTTACATCCAGTATTTCTGTCAATTCTTCGGTGGGTGGATCAAAATCAAGCAAGAAGTGGTTTTGATATGAACTGGAAAAAGTTGTCCTGATCATTCCGCATCTTTTGGTAGCCGTAAGTTCTACGTCTACATTGTAATCCAACAGATGAACGGAATAATATCCCGGCTTTCCCGTTTCAGTTTTTTTATCATAACGGGAACGGTAGCCCGAAGTCCACATATTTCCAAAAGGGCCATCAGCATCACCGGGAAAAAGTTTTGGATGTTCGCTTCCTGCAATGGGATCACCCACAAAAGGCATGTAGCTAACCCCGGACAGTGACATACCATGAACATGGCTAAACCCCGAAATACTTCCAACAGTATATTCATACCCTCCGTTCCAAACATTTCGCTGATTATCCGGGCTTAATTTTACCATACCAAACGGCGAGGAAGGCCCCGGAAATAACATCCACCTGGAATTGGAAGTGCCAGTAAATACATTTACATATTCCGTGGGTTTCTTTTGAGAATAGCCCAGTGTGATTGTAAATGATAGAACAATCAGGATGAAAGATTTTTTGCACAGGAATACTGTTGATGCGTACATAATTTTTTCAATTTTATTGGCACCTTCTTTTTTTAGCAGAGGACAATTTTTGTATTTACTTCGTATACTTTGTAAGAATTTCCAAGGTGCCATGATCAGTATTGAATACAGCGTTCAATCCATAGTGTTCGCTTAAGAAGATAATTGAGATTGTACGTTGTTCAATTCCTTAAAAAACTTTTACTTCCCATAAACCCGGTCTTGTGTTATTTTTTTCGTTACGCTTGGTAATTCGGATATATCGCACTGTAAACTTTGATTGGGTAATTAATGGCGATCCCATTTTTTTATTCTCCCATTGATTGTCTGCCAAACTCCAGTTTTTATTATCTTCAGAAATTTCAATTTTGTATTGATATGCTTTTATGGGAAACTCCGGAAATAATTGAATTTCATTAAAATGTTTTACAGCGCCCAGGTCGAGCATAATCCATTCTTGGGCGTAATTGCCTCCAATCCAGGGAGTGGAATTGTTTTCATCAACTGCATTTTTAGCAGCAGTAACTACCGGATCTAAATCGCTGGAACTGGCAACTGTACAATTAAAAGCGAGGTTTATTTTTTTGTCTACATCTTTTAAAGCACCCACACCTTTATTGGTAGTTACTACTCTTTTGATAGAACCATCTGGATTAAATTTCAGTTCATCTGCTGCTACCTGGCGTAATTTTTGAGAAATTGGATAACGATCCAGTGTATTAAAACGATGATAAATGATGTAGTATTGATCTTTAAACTTCAGTATTGTATGATGTCCGGTTGATTTAATAATGTCATCCTTTTCATCTGTGCCGAGAATAGGCCTTATCATGCCCTCTGTCCATGGGCCAAAAGGTGTGGGACCTGTAGAGTACCGAACCTGATAGGTTTGATCCCAGGTTTTTCCCCAGGAATATGAAAAATAATAGGTACCACTTTTCTTAAACATATAAGGTGCTTCAAAATAGTGTGGCGGTGTAACATCTTTTGGTTGACCTTCAAATGAAATCATATCGGCATTTAGTTTTACGCCCATACATCTGCCTTCGATATCAAATCCACTGTTACAAGAGCCCCAGTACAAATAAGCTTGCCCATCATCATCTATAAAACATTCCGCATCAATAGTCTCTATATAAAAATATTCTTTATGACGGACTAAAGGCTGGTTGTTTGCAAGCGCATTTTTCCATGGCCCCCGCAGGTTATCCGCAACGCCAACCCATATTTCCTGCCCTATGGTAACATATATATAAAATTTGCCATTGGGCGACTTAATTACACTTGGCGCCCACACACCCGAAGGCGTGCCTGTACTACTTTTACATGCTTCTTTCGTTGGCCAATTTAAATACTCGCATTTCCAGTTTGCAAAATCTGTGGATGACCATACTGCCAGTTTTGTGATGTCGTTCCAACTGGGCATATCGCTTGTTGCATAAATATAAAATGTGCCATTGTCTTCTATAATAGTTGGATCGGCGAAGTAACCGGGCAGTAAAGGGTTCCCTGCATTCGGACTGTCACTTTTGATATCGTTTTTATTCCAAAGATCTAAAACCGACTGATCAGGATTTTGGGCAAAAGCGCTGAAGCCTATGACAACTGTTATTAAGATTGCAACATATTTTTTATAATTGTTCATGCTGAATCACCTTTATTTTTTGTGTAATTTTTATGCGCTCTCATATCTAATCACTAGATTATTATTTAATTTATTTGCACTTAATTATTAATACTGAGAAATATTTAATTGCATTGATGTTATTTCATTTAGATCTTAAAAATTAAATTTTATAGGTTAATAGCAGTACAACCTGATTAGCATTTACAGAAAGAAGTCTTTTATCATCAAAAATTCCCAAACCAGGTTGCATCGATTTTTTTACAGCTAAACATATAAAATATTTTTCCTAAAAAACTGCTTTAAAAAATGTTTTTCAAATATAAAAAAATGCTTTAAAGTTTCGAAATCAAAAAATAATCAAATAATCATTAGTCTTTGTAGAAAAGTTATCATAAATATTGATCTAAATAAAGCAAAATTTGGCTATTGAAATTTCTCAGGGCATTTTATTATTTTATGTTGGTACAAACCTTTGGAGATGTCAGTTTGCAGTTAGATTTTAATACAAATCCTTCTTCCGCAGATTCCCGTCAACCAATAGCAGATGTATACAATGCTATTATAAAAGATTTGAATGAAGCAGTGGCAGGCCTGCCAAATAAGCCTGCCCTCTCCAGGGGGCAGGCTTCCAAATTCACTGCTTTATTTCTTCTGGCGAAGGTTTAACCACTGCCGCACAAACTATCATGGTTGGAAGTGTAACGCTTGATGGATATTGCCGTGAACTATTTGGAGAATGGCGCAGGTGGTATGATCTTGCCAGGACAAAAACACTGGCGAACCGCGTGGCAGCCTATAACGCCGATGCAGCCGCAGGATTTAAATCTACCAGGGATTTGCTAAGACCAATTCCACAATCTCAAATCGACCTGGTAACTGAAGGCCCAGCATATCCGCAGAATCCGGGTTGGTGAGTTGAATCAAGGATAGATAAATTTTAATTCCTTCAAAAGCCGGGGATGACGCTCACCCCCGGCTTTTAAATTTTTGAAGAGAGCAAGATTTTTTGAACTGCAAATTCGCATCAGGAAGTAGCAGAAATGCATTAGTTTGCTTGTAAAGCTCTGCAAAAACATGTTGAAAATAAAAACGCAACTTTGAATTGAAAAAAAATGTCAATTAATAAGTCAAACACCTCGCTGGTTTAATCTCTGTATTAGCAGGGTTTAGTGGTAAGTTTTCCTTTTATTTTTAAATCCGGAAAATAAATATGATACGATAATTGTCGAGCGATAGATGACTACTGAACTATCTCAAAAAAAGTTATCAAATAAATGTACGGAACCCTACTGCATTAAACTCCTGCCTGAATTCTTTTGGTGTACAATTTTTTTTCTTTTTGAAAACCCTGTTGAAATTTGAAATATTATTGAACCCGCATTTGTAAGCAATTTCATTAATGCTATGCGTGGTATCTATCAGCATTCGGGATGCATTACCGAGCCTCATTTCATTTAATGCATCTATGAAGTTTTTTCCTGTCCTTGCCTTGAAAAAACGACTGAAAGCTACGTCGCTCATAGAAACCAGTTTAGCAGCATTACCCAAAGTAACCTTGTTTTCGAAATTTGTATTCAGATAGTGCATTATTGTCTCAATTCTACGGCTATTGTAATTTATAGTTTCAGCATTTTTGAATACCATTTCTGATAAAGTCGTTTGGTCAGGTGACACGGATAGATCATTTAAAATAGAAATTAATTCTAGTACGGAGTCGAACCCGTTTTTTTTCTGCAACTCCATAATTCTAGGTTGGAGCGTCTTTATGGTTTCTTCCGAAAATGAAATACCCCGAAGCGATTTTTCAAACATTGTACGAATGTTCCTCATCTGGTGGCGTTGTAAAAATTTTTCGTCGAATAAATCACGGTGAAACTGGATGGTTATCTCTGTGATTGAATCGCATTTACATTTATGGTTAAACCAGCCATGCTGTAAATTGGGACCAACTAATATAAGTTCAAGATCGCTAATGGTGGATATATGGTCCCCAACAACCCGTTTCACCCCTTGTGCGTTTAAAATAAAATTTAGCTCAAACTCTTCATGATAGTGGAGCGGAAAATCATAATCCGCTTTTACCCGGTAAAAGGTGGTAAAACAATCGCCGTGAGTGAGGGGTATTATTTCATGCAGCAAATCGACTTTCATCTCTTAAATATATGAAAGTGGTGTGATTTGTGAAAATAATATCAATTGGGTATTATCTTTAGAATATAGCTTCAAAAAATCCCCTCCTTAACTGCGATAATTGGTCACGAAACGATTTTTAAACTGGAAAACATAGATACCGTTTAATAAAATTAGTATTGCCAGCGTTTTTCAAGGCCTTTATAAAAAGTAGCTAATTATTTTTGATATTTCAAAAAAAAGCGCTTGGTAGACCTGGGGGGCTAACGCATTTTAATCCCTTATGTTTCGGATGTAACTAAAATGGAACAGTTAATACCTGGAAGTTGATATTTTTTTAGCTTATACTACACATTTTTAGTTCAACCTTTGATAATTTTCCTACAATAACTACATTCGAAATCTGATTGCTATTTGTGTCTCTTCATAAAATATTCCTTCAGGGTTGTTTTTTATCCGCGGTAATTCACGGTTTAAATATGCCTGAAGGTATCGACACCTAACATTGCTATATATGAAGCAAATTTTACTCGTTTTATCATTTTTCTTCGTTTCAGTATCGTTGTTGCGTGCTCAAGTATTTGTGACAAGTGTAGAAGCTGAAGGTGGTGCCTTAACTGGTGTAAACATCGCATCAGATCCTTCAAGTTCAGGCGGTCAGTATGTAACCGGTTTTGATAATGCCGGCGATAAAGTAACAGTAACCGTAAACGTTCCTAAATCCTCCTATTATAATCTGACGATAAGATACAGAAGTACTTTTGGAGATAAAACACAGGACCTTTATGCAAATGAAGCTTTTGCGGGCAATATTGTTTTTAAAAGTTCCGGCACTTTTACAGATTTGAACGCGGGTACTGTCTCATTGAATGCGGGAAACAATACTATTTCTATTCAGAAAAACTGGGGGTATATTGATGTAGATAAATTCAGCATTTATACTGTGCCACCAAATGTTTTTAATATTGCTGCTACACTAATTGATGCCCAGGCAACTACGGAAGTAAAAGGTTTATATAATTATCTTTTATCCAAGTTTGGTCACTATATCATTTCAGGGTCAACGGTTGATTATTATAACAATGTAAAACAAATTGTCAACAAGTCTCCTTTGCTTAGTGCATGGGATTTTGCGAGTTACTCACCCATGTATCCATACAAATGGGAAAACGGTGGCCACGTGTTTGGGGCTGTTGATAATAACGATGCGGAAAATGCAATCAACTGGTACAATAGTACCGGAAGAAAAGGAATCGTTGCGCTACATTGGCATTGGAGTTCTCCTTCCGGTGGCACGGCAGGCACAAATACTTTTTATACTAATCAAACAACCTTTGATGTATCAAAAGCTGTAATCCCTGGCACGCAGGAAAATACTTACATCCTTCGTGACATCGATGCAATAGCTGTTCAATTAAAAAAATTGAGTGACGCCGGTGTGCCGGTATTGTGGCGTCCATTGCACGAGGCAGGTGGAGCTTGGTTTTGGTGGGGTGCAAAAGGGAGTGGTTCTGCTAAAGCGCTTTGGGATATTATGTACGACAGACTACACAATTATTTTGGACTGCACAATCTTATATGGGTTTGGTCCACACCTGAAGCAGATTGGTACCCGGGGAATGAAAAAGTAGATATCATAGGTTATGATTCTTATCCGGGCGCCTATAATTATACACCTCAAAAAAATATGTTTGATCATTTATACAACGTTACTTCTGGTAAAAAGCTGATAGCGATGTCAGAGAACGGGCCTGTTCCTGATGTGGGGAATGTTTTCAGTTCAGAAGCAGCATGGTCCTGGTTTATGACCTGGAATGATCTTGCTTCTGCTCAAAATTCAAACCAGCATCTGATCGATGCATATAGTAATCCGAGCGTGATTACTCTCGAAAATTATGAATCTACTTTGCCTGTGTCATTAACCTCGTTTACTGCCCGGATACAAGGGAAGAAAATAGCTATTGATTGGACCACAACAAAGGAAGTTAACAGTGATCATTTTGAAATTAAGCGTTCGTCAAATGGGGCTGATTTTTATTCTATGGCTACTATAACAGCAAAGCGACACAGTACCATAGATAATAGTTATACCGTTTTCGATAACAATCCTTCCGCAGGAACTAATTATTACCAACTAATTCAATATGATATTGACGGAAAGGCTGTTAATTATGGGATCAGGACTATCAATACTAATAGTCTCTCTATGTTTTCTGTGAAGATATATCCTAATCCTGTAAATGAAAATACTGGTATTCTTCTCACTAATATCAGGGATAAAAAAATAACAGTGAATCTTGTTGATCTTTTGGGAAAAGTTATTATGCAAAAGGAAATAACAACCTCAAACGGACAAGGATATTATAAACTGGATATGGGTGCAAAGCCAGCGGCCGGCAATTATATTTTACATGTACAGGGCAATGGAGGATTGCGGGAAAGTCTGAAAGTTTTTGTCAGGTAGTTCACCAAGTCGTTTTGTTTTAACCCACCTCAACATAATAAGAAGTTGTTACGAGGAATTTTTATTGTGATAACATAATGTCAACCCATGGAACTTTTTTAAAAAACCGAATTACTCCTATAAGTATTACAAGCATTGAGTCTAAAAAAAATAAAAAGATATAAGTAGTATTAAAAATAGACAGAATAGTATTCAATCTGAATTTTAAGTTAACATATTTTTACCAACTAAAGTTTGCTATATGAGAAAAGATTTATTTCGAGGGTTGCTTGTCCTTTTGTTGACTGCATTTTCTATCTCAACAGTGTTAGCTCAATCAAGGGCCATTTCAGGTGTCATTAAAGACGAGGATGGTAACGCGCTGCCCGGAGCTACTATCTCAGTTAAAAACACACGCTTAAACACTTCCACAAATGATCAGGGGATATTTAAATTAGAGGTTCCTGTAAATGCTAAAACTCTTGTTGCAAGTTATGTGGGTAAATTGTCAAAAGAGATTGCAATTGGAACCCAAACAGTTATTTCAATTATTTTAAATTCAAATTCCGTTGCATTAAATGATGTAGTAGTAGTTGGGTACGGAAAGGCCAAAAGAGCCAATCTTACTGCGGCTCAGACAACTATTACATCGCAGCAAATTGAACAAACCGTGAATACCACCATTGAGCAAGCGCTTCAGGGAAGATCTGCCGGTGTATTTGTAACCCAAAATTCCGGTCAGCCTGGAGGTGGCATTTCAGTGAATATAAGAGGAATTAGTTCTATTAACGGCTCCACGCAACCGCTTTATGTTGTGGATGGTGTACAAATCCAGTCAGGACAGGATGTTAATTATGGCGGTCAAAGTTCTGCTGATCCATTGGCCGGACTAAACCCGGAGGATGTAGAGGATATACAGATACTACAAGGGCCTTCGGCTACCGCTATTTATGGCTCGCGTGGTACCAATGGCGTTGTGTTGATTACCACCAAAAAAGGAAAGGCGGGTACTGCTAAATTAAATTATGGTTTTCTGTACAATATCCAAACTCCTCCCAAACATCTTGATGTAATGAATTTGCAGCAATATGCTACATTGGTAAAAGCTTATCATAGAATAACAGGCGGTGTTACTCCGACAGAATTTTTAGATTCTTCTATCCTTGGAAAAGGTACAGACTGGCAGTCGGAGTTATTTGAAAATGCCCCCATGAGCAAGCACCAGTTAAGCATGAGTGGTGGAAATGATAAAACAACTTATTATATGTCGGGCGAATATCTTAACCAGGACGGCATAGCTCTCGGATCAGGATTTAAAAGATATGGATTTCGGGCAAATCTTGACAATAAGCCGCGGGAATGGATTACTATTGGAACAACCCTGGCTTTTAATCAAACCAATGAGAATCTTACTTCCAGCCAGGAAAGTGTAATATCAGATGCTTTGAGACTAACGCCACAGATACCTGTAAAAAATCTTGATGGTAGCTGGGGAGGCGGGGATATTGTTAATGGTTCCACTATCTATGCTCCGGTAAATCCCATTGCGATAGCTAATTTAAAAACCAATAAGTTTGTACGGAGAGAATTTTTGGGAGGATTAAACCTCGGTATCAACCTTACAAAAGACCTCGTTTTCAGATCATCATTTAATACCAGGATCGGGTATTCCAATTCATTGTATTATTTACCAACTTATTCCATTGGATATGCAATAAATGTAGCAGCAGCATTCAACAATACCAATAACATAAATACCTATTGGGGTTGGAATCAACAATTACAATATACAAAGCAAATTGGGAAACATAGTGTAGATGCAATGTTCACCCATGAGTCTCAGGCTTCACAATGGAATAATACCGGAGCAGGAAGAACTGGTTACCTTACTAATGACATACTGGATATTAATGCCGGTGATCCTACTACTGCCAGTAATTCTGGTGGTTCCGGCAACTGGGGAATGGAATCGTACCTGGGAAGGTTGAACTATAATTATGATAACAGGTATTTGTTATCCGGAACTGTAAGGAAAGACGGATCATCTAATTTCGGACCTGATAACAGGTGGGGTACCTTTCCTTCAATATCAGCAGCCTGGCGGGTATCGAACGAGGATTTCTTTAATGTCCCTGCCATCAGTGAATTGAAATTAAGATTTGAAACCGGCCTTACCGGTAACCAGGGTAGCGGCGGAATTTATTCGCCGTTATCTACAGGCGCGACGCCTACAGGCACGGGTTTTTTACCTTCAGTGTATAGCAACCCGGGATTGAAGTGGGAGCAAACCAATACCGTCAATTATGGCTTAAATGTAGGGTTGCTTAAAAACCGGATCACACTGGAAATTGATTATTATAATAAAAAAACAGACAACCTCCTGATGGTGAATCCACTGCCGTGGTATATGGGCACCAACGGACAGGGCTCGGTGGGAGCACCAACGGTTAATCTTGGATCGTTGCAAACGAAAGGTTGGGGCTTTACCATTAACACAACCAACATCGCAACCGAAGATTTCAAATGGGAAACTAACCTGAATCTTTCCAGCTTCAAAACCACTATAGAGAAATTTAATTCAGACAAAGCATTTGTTGATCGTATTTCATGGTGGATGGACAACTGGACACAACGATCTGCCGTAGGCCAGGCACCGTGGTTATTCAGAGGGTATGTTGAAGATGGTTTATTTCAGTCAGTTGATGAAATAAAAAAGAGTGCGGTTCCGGTTGATAATAGTAGAAACAGATTTCCCATTGACCCGAACAATGGCATTTGGGTAGGAGATGTAAAATACAAAGATCTCAGTGGCCCGAATGGAAAGCCGGATGGTAAAATAGACGTGTATGATGAAACCTATATCGGTAACCCATGGCCGAAATTATATGGCGGTTTTACCAACTCATTTTCTTATAAAAATTTTGATTTAAGCATATTGATTACCGGTACTTTTGGCAATGATATTTATAATTATATGGCCAAAAGAAATTCAGATCCGGATAAGATTTATACCAGTACCAATCTGCTTACATCAGCAATGAATTATGCCAGGCTAAACGTTGATGGCGCCGGCAATCCAATACTGGAAAACCCGGGAACGAATGTGCCGAGATTTTCCAATGGCGTTAATGGTAATTATTCCCGCGCTACCACCAAATGGGTTGAAGACGGTTCTTATGTCAGAATTAAAAACATCTCTTTATCATATCACCTGCCACCTTCGTTACTTAAAAAAACACATTTCTTACAGGGTTTAAAAGCGACTTTTGGTGTTCAAAATGCATTCACCTTTACCAAATATTCAGGATTTGACCCCGAAGTAGGATCATATGTAGGAGGGAACGTAAGTGCTACTACGCAGTCGATAGGCCTTGACTTTGGCCGCTATCCAATAACACCCGTTTATATTTTCGCCGTAAACGTAAACTTTTAAAAATGACCAAGATGAAAAATATTAAATATTATAAATTTTTCTCCGGATTATTTCTTTCGATAATGATAGTAGCCGGTTGTAAAAAAGATTTTCTGCAAAAGCCTCCAACTGATGCGATCGTAGATGTAAATTTTTATAAAACTGATGACCAGGTACTGGCTGCGACCTCTTTATTATACAACAAGGTTTGGTTTGATTACAATTCTAACGCTTCTTATGCGATTGGAGACTTTCGTGGAGGATCTGCTTATTCTGTTTATAATAATCAGGACAATGTACGTTTCAATACTACAGGGGTTACGAATGAAAATGGCGCCTCCTGGCGTTCCTTTTTTATCGTGGTAGGCCAGTCAAACCTTGCCATACAAAATATAGAAAAGTATGCGGGAAATGCAGTATCACCGGGAATAAAAAAAATGGGGATTGCCGAAGCAAGATTCATGCGGGCATTAGCATATCGTTATTTGGTAATGAATTGGGGGCCTGTTCCTATTATCACCAATAATTTAAACTTGCTCTCTGATACCAGCATTAGCACAAACACAGTACCCAGCATCTGGAGATTTATTACGAATGAGATGCGTGCGACGGTTGCAGACCTGCCAGAAACACCTGTACGCCCGGGAAGGCTTACCAAATGGTCGGCAGAAGGGATGCTAGCCAGGTTTTACCTTACCAGGGCAGGCGTGGAAGCCAACGGTTCAGGCACCCGTAATCAAACCTTTCTTGACAGTGCAAAATATTATGCCGACGATGTTATAAAAAATAGTGGTAATCAACTATTAAAAAACTATGCTGACCTTTTTCTATTTCCCTATGATAATAATGCTGAATCATTATTCTCGTTGCAATGGGTTTATGTACCTGGCAGTTATGGAACGCAGAACACAGCCCCCACCTTTCTTGCTTATAGCCCTGACATAGCAAATGGTGATGGCTACGGCGGGGATTTTAGTGCCACATGGTGGATGTTAAAACAGTATGACGGTTTTGACCAGGTAGGAGGCATAGATCCTGTAATCGGAGATACGTTGATGAGGGGCAGAACTCTTGATCAAAGGCTTAAAGCTACTTTCATGCTGCCTGGTTTTTATTATCCGGAGATAACACAATCCTTGCACAATCCTGAAGGAAAGCAAAAACTGATATTTCCCTACCGGGCTGAAGATAGAAACTATACGAGTATTAAGAAATATGTTACAGGTAAGGCTGAGGATGTAGGTGGACAATCTGCCAAACAAAATTACGGCAATGATACTTATATGTTGCGGCTGGCAGAAATGTATCTTACTTATGCTGAAGCAGTATTGGGCAACACTGCATCTACCGCTGACCCGCTTGCTTTGCAATATTTTAATAAAGTTCATACCCGTGCCGGTCTGCCTGCATTTATAAACCCTCTCACTGCCGATGTACTTTTCAAAGAAAGAATCATCGAATTTGCAATGGAAGGTATGTCCTGGTACGACCTCGTAAACCTGCATTATTACAATAAAGCAAAAGCGTATTCAATATTAAACAATCAGGACAGAGGCCTTATGGCGGTTATTCCCGATCAGTTTCCTAATCCCACGTTATGGACTATCCGTAAAACATCCTGGGCAAGAACTAACCGGTTCATTGTGGCCAATGATGGAAATTTTGTTTTGCCTATTCCTACGGCAGAACTAAGCCAGGCGCCTAACCTGCTAAAAACACCTGTTGATTTTTATAAATAAAGAACTTCGTTAGTAAGATTGCCAAAATATTGATAAAAGATCACTCATGAAAAATATAAATAAATTACTGCTACTTTTTGCAATGGCTTTTGCTATGCAAATTGTGTTTATTTCCTGTAAAAAAGATACTGCTTCAAATCATGGAGTACGCCGTATTAATTATGTAAGAATTACCAATCCCGAATCGTCCGACTCATTGCTGGTAGGAGCTCAACAGGGTAGGTCGATAGCCATCATCGGTGAAAATTTGCAAGGAGCACAACAGTTATGGTTTAATGATCAGCGGGCATCTCTTACACCCGCTTATATGACAAGCACCAGCATTCTCGTTCGTGTGCCTCAACCGATTCCTCACCAGATTACCAATAAAATAAAAATCTTTTTTGCTGACGGGGATTCGCTTCTTTATGATTTTGTAGTACAGATCAGTAAGCCTTCTATTGCCAGTATGGATTGCGAATTTGTAAATACAGGAGATGTGGCTACTGTTCGCGGTGATTTTTTTTATGATCCACTTACTGTTTCTTTTGCAGGTGGTGTGAATGGGGAAATAGTTTCTGTTACTGATAAGATTCTGCAGGTAAGAGTACCTGCCGGTGCACTACCAGGTCAGATAATGATAACAACCAATTTTGGAACAACCAAATCCAATTTCTGGTTCAGGGATAACAGGAACATTTTTATCAGCAGCGATCCGTTTACGGGATGGTCAGGAGCGTCATTTGTTGTGTCCAATCCTGGACCCGGCGATCCGCAGAAAATTAATGGAAACTATATCCGTGTAAAACAACTGATCGGTGGTTGGCAATGGACATCCGTTGCAGAAGGCCCGCCAGATGCCATTCCTTCCAGCAAGAATATTCCTGACGACGCCATCCTAAAACCCGCTGATTACAATTTGAAGTTTGAGTTAAATACCATGAAACCTTTTAATGCCAATATAATAAAGTTTAATATCGGTTTAAGTCGTGCCTTCGATGATAATAATTATCAATGGAAACCTCCATTCGATACTAAAGGACAATGGCAAACTGTTGTAATTCCTTATAATGAAATTACTAAAACGTACGCGTCGCCACAGGCTGTAAACCCCAATGGCTATTACACACGTCTCTTGTTTCATGGTGCCGGTGATCTCAATTGTGACATGTCTTTTGATAATTTCAGACTAGTACCAAAGGTTCTTAAATAGAAACATCAATTCATTAAAAAACACGTTTAATGTAAACAAATGAATATCATAAAATGTTATACCCAGTTATTTTCATTGATATTGCTGATATCGGCCTCCATTACTTTTGCAACTTCCTGTAAAAAAAATGACACAGATGCCACATCCAGCCAGACTGTATTGTTAAGCTTTGGCCCTACCGGCGCTAGACCTGGCGATACGTTACGATTTATTGGAACCAACCTGAACACCGTTACCGGAATAGATTTGACAGGTGCCAGTATACTTAAAAATTCTTTCATTCAGCAAACCAATGAATTGATCTTAATCCTGGTACCCAAGGAAACAGTGAAAGGATTTATTACCCTTAAAACACCACAGGGAGATATCAAGTCCAAAACACCATTGAACCTGTTTGTACCTGTAATGGTTACTTCCGTTACAAAAGAGGCACGACCAGGTGAAAATATCACCATTACCGGCAAATATCTTAACTGGGTTAGTAATGTAACATTTGCAAAAGATAGAATGGTGGATTCAACAAGCATTGTTAGCAAGTCTCTGGACAAATTGGTAATTAAGGTACCCCTCAATGCGCAAACAGGCAAACTCATTCTTTCTTACGGCGGTACAGAACCAGGTACTATCGAAACAGATAGCACTTTTATTGTAACACTGCCATCCATTACCAGCTTTTCTCCCAACCCAATAAAATATACGGATAACCTTACCATCACAGGACAGAATCTTGATTTAACCTGGGGGGTTTTATTCAATGGCATAACCCAGGCGGATACAATCTTGGTCAGCAAATCGAATACGATGATAGTGGTAAAAGTTCCTGCAGGAGCTAAACAAGGTAAGGTGACTATTGTAGCACCTTCAAAAGTTACAGTGCAGTCAGCTGTTGATTTGGTATTACAATAATCTTCCATAAGAGATTGACCGCTGAACACTGTTGTTTCAGGAGGTGGGCTTCTGTAATCAGAACAAGTTTTTTAATCCAAAAAAGAAAACTTTAATTTTTTTAAATGAAACGAATAGTAACAATATTTTTGCTAATAATACTGGCAGGAAGTAATTTAATTGCCCAGCGGTCTTCTTTAATAACTGTAAAAGATCAGCAATTTATTCTTCAAGGGCAGCCCTGTTATTTTATTGGCACCAATTACTGGTACGGTGGGTTACTTCCCCTGGAAAAAGATAAAAGCAAAGGAATTGACAGGCTACGAAAAGAATTGGATTTTCTGAAAGCAAACGGCGTTACTAATTTAAGGGTACTCGCTGGTTCCGAAGGGAAAGGTATCATAAACGGCCATCCAAGGGTTGGGCCACCAATACAGTCGCAACAGGGCGTTTTTGATCCGAATTTTTTAAAAGGCATGGATGCTTTTTTGAATGAGTCGGAGAAGCGAAAAATGACTGCCGTCATTTATCTGAGTAATAACTGGAACTGGAGCGGCGGTTTTCCTCAGTACCTTCAATGGAATAACAAATACCCCGATTCTGTTTTCTTAAAAGAGATCCCCTGGGATAAGATGGGAGCATACAACAGCAAATTTTATGACTGTGAAAAATGCATGGCCGGCTATTATGCACAGGTAAAATATGTTATCAGCCATACCAATTCCATCAATCGTAAAAAATACTCGGAAGATCCGGCTATCATGGCCTGGGAAATTGCCAACGAGCCAAGGCCGATGCATCCTTCAGCAAGAAGTTCTTATAAAAAATTTATCAGGAATGCCGCCGCTTACATCAAGCAACTAGATCCCAATCATTTGGTAACTACCGGCACTGAGGGATACCAGAGTACCCAGGGTATGCCCCTGTACCGGGAAATAAATGATGATAAAAATATCGATTATCTCACGATACATATCTGGCCAAAGAATTGGGGTTGGCTCAACATCCAAAACTTTACGGGAAGCATAGATTCAGTCATTACTAAAACGAATCGCTATTTAAACGAACATGAAGCAGTAGCTAATGAGTTAAATAAACCGATGGTTGTTGAAGAATTTGGATTGCCCAGGGATAAGCAGTCTTTTGACAAGAATTCGACTACCAGGTACAGAGATATTTATTACAGCAACATGTTAAACCGGTGGCTGGATAGTAAAAGGTATAATGGAAATTTAGCGGGAATCAATTTTTGGGCTTATGGAGGTATCGGTAAAACTACAATAGGGCAAACCTGGTGGAAAGAAGGCGACCCTTATCTTGGTGACCCGCCATTGGAAGAACAAGGATTAAATACTGTTTTTAATTCAGATAAAAGTACATGGAAGATTGTAGATTCTGTTTACAAAGCATCATTAAATACGCAGGCAGCCGCATATTTGCCGGTTGATAAAAACGCCACCTCGCAAACAATTAATCTGTATCACAACCTGAAAAAACTTGTGAATAAAGGGGTCATGTTTGGTCACCAGGATGACCTGGCTTATGGGGTTAACTGGAAATATGTTCCCAGCAAAAGCGATGTAAAGGATGTTGCCGGTGATTATCCTGCCGTATACGGTTTTGAACTGGGCCGCCTGGAATTAGATCATCCTGTAAATATCGACAGCGTACCTTTTGACAAGATGAGAGGTTTTATCAAAACTGCCTATCAACGTGGTGGCATAGTTACGCTAAGTTGGCATTTAAATAATCCGCTGACCGGTAAAACCTCGTGGGATCCTGCTCCAGGAACTGTTGCCTCTATTCTTCCCGACGGCGTAAAAAACGAATTATACAAAAGCTGGTTAGATAAAGTGGCGAAATTTATTGTGACTTTAAAAGATAAAAACGGTGTACCCATTCCTGTTATATTGAGACTTTTTCATGAACTAAATGGCAATTGGTTCTGGTGGGGAAAAGAACAATGCACACCCGAAGAATTCAGACAACTATGGTATTTTACTATTTCGTATTTGAGAGATACAAAAAATATTCACCAGCTTTTATATGCTTTCAATACCGATCGCTTTTTATCTGAAGAAGATTATTTAATAAAATATCCTGGCAACGAATGGGTCGACGTTCTGGGTTTCGATATTTATCAGCGTAAAGGTGGCTCAGAAGGTAATAAGGAATTTATTCATGCTACAGACACCATGCTCACTATGCTTACAGCAATTACTTCTGCAAGAAATAAAATTCCAGCGCTCACGGAGTTTGGTTATGGAAAAGTTCCAGACAGCACCTGGTGGACACAAGTTTTCCTGAAAGCATTGAATCACCACAAAATATCCTATGCAATGGCATGGCGTAATGCAGGATTGAAATCATCCGGCGAGATTGAATATTATGTGCCTTACAAAGGACAGGAGTCTGAAAAAGATTTCATAAAATTTTCAAAGGAACCTGAAATTTTATTTCAAAAAGATATTAACTATAAAATGGTCTATGAATAAGTTTTACTAAAGTGTAAACTTTTTCCATCGGACATGTCTGCCTGGGTTTGTCATAGGAGGAGGTGTTTCCTTTTCTTTTAGAGAGGGGTGGGCTGAGATCTGGATTCAATTTATGTAGCGAGGAAAGGGCTGATGAAAAAGGTATATAAATGAACCATCAGACTGCACCATCAGTTTAATAAAATCTAAATAAAAATTTAATGCAAATAAATCAATCGCTTAAATTAAAAGAAAAAATAGGTTATGGCTTTGGTGATTTTGCATCATCCATGTTCTGGAAGTTGTTTTCGGTTTATTTATTATTTTTTTACACCGATGTGTTTGGCATCGCTGCAGCCGCTGCGGGTACGCTGTTTTTAGTTACGAGGATATGGGATACCTTTTTGGACCCGATTATCGGAGTTGTTGCCGACAGAACAAACACCAGGTGGGGAAAGTTCAGGCCATTTTTGCTATGGATGGCGGTACCCTTTGCCATAGCGGGTGTACTTACTTTTTCATCCCCTGATTTTAGCGCCACAGGTAAATTAACGTATGCTTACCTGACGTATACTTTAATGATGATGGTATATTCCACGATCAATGTGCCCTATGCTTCCCTGATGGGAGTGATGACGTCAAATATTAAGGAACGCACTACACTGGCAACCTTTCGTTTTGTTTTTGCTTTTGCTGGAAGCATTCTTGTTTTGGCTACTGTAGAGCCATTGGTAAGCGCACTGGGCAAAACAGCTACGGGAATAAGCCCCGGAACGGGATGGCAAACATCGATTATTATTTATGGAATTATAGCTGCTGTATTATTCTATTTCACTTTTGCGTGGACACATGAAAGAATAAAGCCACCAAAAGAACAAGAATCATCATTAAAAGCCGACCTTATCAATTTGGCGAAAAATAAGCCATGGTTCATTCTTTTAGGCGCGGGTGTAGCAACGTTGATATTTAATTCTTTACGCGATGGCTCTACCATTTATTATTTTAAATATTATTTTAAAAACCAGGAAGCATTTCAATTGTCACTTTTTGATGTTGCTATTAATTACAGTACACTTTACCTGGTATTAGGGCAGGCTGCAAATATTATTGGAGTTGTATTGGCAAAACCTGTGTCAGACAAGATAGGAAAGAAGAATACTTTTCTTGTTGCCATGGTTATGGCATGCATATTAAGCTGCATTTTCTTTTTCTTCAATGAGAATAATATTTTCCTGATTTTTTTATTTCAGTTCTTGATAAGCATTTGCGCCGGATCTGTTTTTCCATTGCTGTGGTCTATGTACGCAGATATAGCCGATTATTCAGAATGGAAAACAGGACGAAGGGCAACGGGGCTGATATTCTCATCTTCATCTATGTCGCAGAAATTAGGATGGACCCTGGGCGGAGCTATCACGGGCTGGCTTCTTGCTCTGTGGGGGTTTAAGGCCAATATGGTTCAAGCAGAAGAGGCCCGGGTAGGGATTAGAATGATGTTGAGTTTTATTCCTGCAGCAGGCGCCCTGATATCGGCAATATTTATTATTTTTTATACGCTTAGTGATCCATTTATGCTGAAAGTGAGTGACGAATTGGAAGAAAGAAGAATTAAGGAAGGAGAAATAAATGATTCTTTCCCATCACTATAAATAATTAAATTAATAAATGAAAACAATTTAAAAAATAATTATTAAAAAAATTGATAAGATGAACGAATATTTTCAGAATAGATTACAACAACTAAGTCTCACGCACAAAGAACTATTGCTTCGAAAAAATGTTGAGAAAATATCTATAAACGGCGTTTATAACCGGTTTGAAAATCCGGTGCTTACGGCGCTCCATACGCCTCTAGAGTGGCGTTTCGATTTTGATCCCAAAGAGAATCCGTATCTATTGGAAAGATTTGGTATTAACGCAGTCTTTAATTCCGGCGCTATCAAATTTAAAAATAAATATGTGCTGGCAGCGAGGATGGAAGGGAAAGACCGTAAATCTTTTTTTGCAATTGCTGAAAGTGAAAACGGAATTGACAATTTCACTTTTTGGCAATTCCCGATCGTGATGCCTCCTTCAAATGAACTGGAAACTAATATATATGATATGCGCCTGGTGTCTCATGAAGACGGATGGATATATGGCAGTTTTTGTACTGAACACAGAGACCCTGAAGCGCCCGAAAGTAACCAGTCTGCGGCTATTGCTGAATGCGGCCTGGCTCGAACAAAAGATCTTGTAAAATGGGAACGGTTGCCTAATTTAAAAACTCCCTCTCCTCAACAAAGAAATGTCGTACTTCATCCGGAATTTTTAAATAAAAAGTATGCTTTTTACACACGTCCGCAGGACAACTTTATTGATGCCGGGGCTGGTGGTGGTATTGGTTTTGGTGTTTGTGACGATATTATTAATGCGGTGATTACTGAAGAAATCGTAATTGATAAAAAGAAATACCATACTGTTTATGAAGCCAAAAATGGATTAGGGCCTGCTCCGTTAAAAACTGAAAAAGGATGGCTGCATCTTGCTCACGGTGTCAGAAATACGGCTAATGGGTTGAGATATGTACTGTATATGTTTTTGGCCGATCTTAATGATATTACCAAAGTGATTCATAAGCCTGCCGGTTATCTCATGGCACCGGAAGGAAACGAACGAGTGGGCGATGTTTCCAATGTTCTTTTTGCAAATGGATGGATACAGGACGAAGACGGAAAAGTATTTATTTATTACGCATCCTCAGATTTAAAAATGCATGTAGCCAGTACTACTATTGAAAAATTATTGGATTACGTGATCAAAACCCCGGAAGATGGATTTACCTCTGAAACTTCTGTAAAAACGATTTTAAATATTATTGAAAATAATTTGCAACACCGGTCCGAAAATATTAAAATAGAAAAAACAAATCTTACTTAAATCGTTTGCGGAGCGACACCATGAATAGTGGACGAAATTCGTGTAAATCAATGAAGGGTAATTTACAACAATATAAGCATGAGTTAGAAAATGAATTAGATAACATTCTTGATTTCTGGCAAAGTAATGCAATTGATAAAGAGAATGGCGGGTTCTATGGTAAAATCGAATACGATAAAACAATTATTTTACAGGCATCCAAAGGTGCTGTACTTAACTGCAGGATTTTATGGTCGTTCTCTGCCGCCTTTAATCTTACAAAAAATGAAGATTATTTAATTACTGCTGAAAGATCTTTTAAGTATCTGGTGGATTTTTTTATTGACAAAGAGTTTGGCGGATTATATTGGACATTGGATTACCGGGGAATACCATTGGATACTAAAAAACAAATGTACGCTTTGGCTTTTGGTATTTATGGATTAAGCGAGTTTTATATCAGCAGTAAAAATGAAGCAGCTAAGATTCTTGCAATAGAATTATACCACCAGATTGTAAAGTACAGTTACGACAAGGAAAATGGAGGCTATCTCGAAGCGCTTACACGCGAATGGAAGGATATACCGGATCTTCGGTTAAGCGAAAAGGATGCAAATGAAAAAAAATCCATGAACACCCATTTGCATGTGTTAGAGGGTTTTGCCAATCTATTCCGGATATGGCCAGACGAACAATTAAAAGAAAGGATCACTGAACTGATTTTTATTTTTATGAATCATATTATTGATCCGCAAACGCATCGCCTGGTGTTGTTTTTTGATGAGAAATGGAATAAACGTTCTAATATAGTTTCCTTTGGACACGAAATAGAGGCTGCCTGGCTTATAGAAGAAGCCGCGGCGACTATCAAAGACACAAGATTGCTTGAGCAGGTAAAAGAACAATCAGTTCTCCTTGCTGATGCTTCAACAGACGGTCTTGATTCTGATGGAGGGATTTGGTATGAATATGATGGGGAGAAGGATGGCCTGGTTAAAGAAAAACACTGGTGGCCGCAGGCAGAATCGATGATTGGGTTTTTTAATGCCTGGCAGATAACTGGAAATGAAACTTATCTTGAAAAATCTTTAAACAGTTGGAAGTTTGTCCAGCAGCATATTCTAGATGCTAAAAACGGCGAATGGTTTTGGGGGGTAAACGAAAATTATGAAGTGATGGATGAAGACAAAGTTGGCTTATGGAAATGCCCTTATCATAATAGCAGGGCTTGTATAGAATTAATACATCGTATCACAAAAATCGAACCTGTTCACACCGGTTCCTGATCACCGGAATGTATTGGAATCTGTTCCAATTAAATTGAAAACTTTCAATTTTTACCTTAGAAAAGAATTATTATGAAAAACCAGAATTGACCTAATATTTTTAACTTGCAGTAGCGGTGTTGCTGTCAAATATTAATTATCTATAGCAGCATTAGCGTTGCTTAAGACTATTGCTTATTCTTTCATTTTAAACGATTGCTTATGTCATCAACTGATTATGGGAAATTAATTTTTCCATTTATTTTCGTTGCGATTTTGCCTTTCTTTGGATTCGCCCAGTCTTCCGTAATCAAAGGAAAAGTAACTGATACTGATGAACGTCCTTTACAAAGTGTTTCGGTTAATCTTAAAGGCAGTACATCGGGCACGACAACTGCTGCCGATGGTTCATTTTCGCTTTCTATAAATAAAGGAAGCGGTAAAGTGTTGCTTTTTAGTTCCGTTGGATTGACAGACAAAGAGGTTCCATTGGGAAACAGCAATGTAATAAATGTACAACTGGAAACAAATGATCAGTCATTAAATACTGTTGTGGTGGTGGGCTACGGATCCCAAAAGAAAAAAGATGTTACCGGCTCAGTTGCTTCTCTATCTAAGGACAGGCTTACACAGTTGCCCAACACGAATATCGCTGAAGCATTGCAGGGATCTATTCCTGGTTTGCAGATAAACACAAATGGAGGTGGCGCTGAAGGAAACAACGTGTCCATATTAATAAGAGGCCGGAATTCTATAACTGCAAGCAATAACCCGCTTATTATTTGGGATGGTATTCCCTATACCGGGGGGATTTCTGAAATCAATCCCAACGATGTTGAATCAATCGAAATTTTAAAGGATGCTTCTGCAGCGGCTATTTATGGTTCAAGGGGCTCAAACGGGGTAATACTTGTAACCAGCAAGCAGGGAAAAAAAGGAAAATTAATTATTACTTACGACGGTTTTTATGCCACACAGACACTGGTGAATAAACCACGGTTATTAACGGCCCAGGAATTTTATGATTTTAAAACTACCAGGCTTAATTCAAATACAAATATCCTTTCGCCGGCTGAACAGGCCGTTTATAATAGTGGCAAGTTTGTAGATTGGTACGACCTTGCAACACGTGTGGGCTCTAAAAATCAACAATCCATTTCTATTCGTGGCGGGGCGGACAAGATAAATTATTATCTCGGGGCAACCTACCTGGATGTGCAAGGTGTTACGGTTAACGACCAGTTTAAGAGATACACCCTTCGCCCTTCCCTCGATATAAAACTAACTTCCTGGTTAACCATTGCCAGCAGTTCGCAAATTTCTTTCCAGGACAGAGGTGGCCTTCCCGTGGAGTTTGATGATACCCGGAGCACTGGCGGTGGCGCCAATTTCTTCAATCCATTGACAAATCCTTATAATACGGATGGCTCATTAGCCTTGTATGCTTATCCTGATAACACACAGGCAAGAAACCCTTTGGCAAATACACTTGTTAAAAATGATGACAACGCCTACCGCATCTTTACAGCAAACAATATGAAAATTGATTTCCCTTTTTTGAAAGGTCTGAGTTATAAATTCAATACCGGTATTGAGTATGAAAATAACCCGCGTAAAACTTTCTATGGCAGAGATGTGGCACTTGGTTTTGAAACCGGTGGCACTGCGACTAATTACAGTGCCGTCAGCAATAATTTTACAGTAGAGAATATTTTAAACTATACAAAAAGTTTTGGAAAACATAGTATCAACTTTACCGCACTTTATAGCAGCCAGAGCGATAATTTCGATAGGGACCAGGTGGAGGGAGTAGGATTTCCAAATGACGTATTAACAAATTACCAGATGAATTCAGCTACACTATTAACCTCAACATCTGCCAACTCCAAAGGAAACCTTGTCTCCCAGATGGGAAGGTTGAATTATAGTTATGATAGCAGGTACCTGCTTACGCTTACAGCACGAAGGGATGGCTATTCTGCATTTGGAGAAGGGAATAAATACGGCACGTTTCCATCAGTGGCTGCCGCATGGAATATTTCTGATGAAGGTTTTATGAAAGATGTAAAATTATTTAATAACCTTAAAATAAGATCATCTTTTGGTTTAAATGGCAACCAGGCTGTTGACCCATATACTGCTCTTGCCAGGTTAACCAGCGGTGCTTATTATTTGAGCGGCAATACAGTATTCCCCGGTTATTTTCCAACTGCTTTGTCAAATGCCGACCTGGGATGGGAGTCTACCAAATCATTTTCAGTAGGGCTCGATTTTGGTATCTTACAAAACCGCATCCAGGGAACGATTGATTTTTATTCCGCTCACACGCAAGACCTTTTATTAAACCGGAGCATTTCCCCGGTGCAGGGAATAGGTAGCATCATCCAGAATATTGGTAAAACGGCCAACAAAGGAATTGAAATCGGTATTACATCCACTAACATCAAAATGGCTGATTTTACCTGGACAACGAACCTTAATTTCTCCAGTAATAAAAACAAAATCGTTGACCTCTATGGCGATGGAAAAGATGATGTGGGCAGCCGGTGGTTTATCGGGAAGCCGATCCTGGTATATTACGGTCTGCAATATGATGGTATTTTTAAATCGCAGGATGAGGTGGCCAAATCTGCACAACCAACGGCCAAGCCCGGCTGGGTAAAAGTGAAGGATGTTGACGGCGATGGCGCTATCAGCACAGTAGCAGACAGGGTGATTATTGGTCAGCGGGATCCTAAATTTATCTGGGGCATGACCAATACGTTTAAATATAAAAACTTCAGCCTGATGGTTTTCTTCCAGGGAATTCAGTGTGTTTTTAAAGACAATCCCCTGCAGGATGATAATGTTTTTTCTGATACCAGGAGAAACACTGTTAAAAAAGACTGGTGGTCTCCCACCAATCCGAATGGTATGCATTTTTCCAACGACCAGGATGCAAATAAACTCAGCGTAAATTTTTATGAAGATGCGAGTTTTGCCAGGTTAAAAGATCTTTCATTAGCTTATCAGTTACCTGAATCGCTTATAACCCGTATAAAAATTTCGGGGTTAAAGGTATTTGTCACCGGCAGGAACCTTGCCACCATTACAAAATATAAGGGGCTTGATCCTGAGTTTTCAAATCAATATGGTTTGCCTTTGCAAAGAGAAATTGTATTCGGAGCCACTTTAACTCTTTAAAAAACTATTATGAAAATTATTTTCAAAATATCAATACTGTCTGCCTCATTGTTATCATCAATAGCTTGTAATAAAGATTTTTTAACGGAAAAGCCAAAAGCAATTATTGCACCTGATAATTTATAT
>JBDSBP010000139.1:0-5436 GCA_039921525.1 Chitinophagaceae bacterium
CAGGGTTGCTCCATAAAAAGTTTGATCGCTTTGCCCACTCCGATACATTTGGTTTTCAATCGACTTCAGTTGGGCGTTTTGAGCAAACGAATAAAATTGTACCAGTCTCAAAAATGCAACATAAAAATTGTGGCGGTGTGCCCACTCCGATACATTGGTTTTTCAATCAGCTACAGTTGGGAGGTTTCGACAAAAGAATAAACCTGTGCTGTCTTCCAGGTAGGCAAAATACTTTAATGCAGAATGGCGGCCCATAACCCTGCATTTAAAAAATTGGGGCCGACGGAATAAGCTATTCAGCTGTGGATCTTTTATGAGCTTTTGTTCCAGCGGACGGAACTATATTGATCATTTGGAATATATTTGAGCAATAAATCAATGTTGGGCAATTGGAAGCCTGGCGGACGAATTTCAAATTCCCCAACTAACTGCTTTAATGTTAGCGGTTATTGTAAAGTGACACCCTACAAACTTTGAGCAGACAAAACGTAACTTAAAAAATGCAACAGAAAAGACTATCAATTGGATATTACCTAAAACTTTCCGACAATTATTTGACAAAAGGAATAGATGAAATTCAATCTCAACACGGTTTGAATAGAATTGAATGGCAAATTCTAAATTCAATTTTTGAAAAATCACTTATCCTAAAACAAGAAATCTTTGAAATAATGAAACCGCTTGCCGACAGTCAATTTGTAGAAACGGTTTTAGCAAAATTCAGTAGCAAAAACTTCATTGAAACTCTCAATGACACTTTAACTTTAACAACAGCGGGACAAAAATTACATAAGGCTTGCTTTGACACACAACAAGAATTTAGAAAAAAAGCAGTTATTGGAATTTCAGAAATAGACTACCAAACGACAATTTCAACTTTACAAAAAATGATAGACAACATAAAATAAAAACCTTCAGACGACAAACAATGAAACTTAATCATATCAATTTAGTGGTTTCAAATGTTGCAGAAGCAACAAACTTATTTGAAACATATTTCAACTTCAAATGCACCGATATTAAAGGCGATAATATTGTTGCAATTTTAAAAGGCTCAAATGATTTTACGCTTGTTATTATGACAAATAAGAATGGACAAACAACATACCCTGACGCATTTCATATCGGCTTTATGTTGGACAGTAGAGAAGAAGTAATAAAAACTTATGACACTTTGAAAAATGGTGGCGTTGCGGTTGGACAAGAACCAAGAAAAATAAGAGATAGTTTTGGCTTTTACTTCAACTTTGACAACATTATGATAGAAGTTGGACACTATTATTAAAAGTAAACTGACTTGACTTCACGGAAGGACAATCAACGAACCGCTAACAAAAGTATTGCTTCAAGTGGAGCTGACGGAAGAACAATCGGCTGTAGTTCGCTATCAGCAATAGTTCCGGCTGACGAATAAATCCGAACTAAAGTTCTTATTTTCATCTTTTACATCATTATTGAGCTATAGTTCCGGGCTGGACGTTCATTGAATTCCCCACCTGCAGCAATACTCAGCGTTGGTGGCTAAGAATCATCAACCTGAAATCAATGCAAAATAGATTTTTGTTTTGGACTACTCCTCCTTCTTATACAGCATGTTAATCCTTTTTGGCAAAGATGACAGATGAAAGCACTTAGCAAATACACTATCGCCACGGCATTCGCAATTATGTGTTTATTCGCTTGTGGCAGCAAAAAACGATCATCAGTGAAAAGCCAAAGCGATTTTTCGTTTTACATTCCCGAAGCCAAAGTATATATTACAACGTCAAAAAGACTCAATATACTATGGGATTTTATCCCATAGTATATTGAGTATTTTATCCCATAGTATATTGAGTTAGAAAAATTAGCATTGAAGAAACATATAAATGTTAATGAAAATAGGAACTGCTTCCATTTAAATAATTTCTAAAAAAACTCAACGATATTTTATAAATTTGATATAACTAAAATTTAAAATTTATGACATTCAAAATTTCAGAAAAAAGACTTTTGGCAACAATCATTTTATTTGCAATAGGCATCTGCTTGACAGTAAATAACACAGTGAATTTTTCCTCTAAATTAATTTCGGAGAAAATTTTATTATTTGAGGTGTTAGGTATTTGCTTAATTATTTCGGGAGCAATTATGTTTTATAGAACATTTAAAAAAGCTTAATGCATTCCTGAAATAAGGCAGCAGCCAACACTGCCTTTAAAAAATTGGGACGGACTCAACAGTCAACTCAGCTGTATATCTTTTATAGGCCTTTGTTCCAGCGGACAGAACTATATTGATCATTTGGAATATTTTTAAACATTAGATCATTTTTGAGCATTTGTAATCGGGCGGATGAATCTTAACTTCCCTAACTTTCTAAATGCTTCAGCGTTAGCAGTAACCATTAGCGACGAAACAAATCAACAATATGATGAATATCCTATCTAAAGGAATAGAAATGACTTATGAAATTTATTGCTACAAGTCTAACCTATTTGCTCCTGACCTAAATGAAGCGCAAAATGCCACGTTGATGAAAGACGCGGAAAGTAACGGTAATGCTAACAGCAAAAAAATTCAAATAATTATGGCTTTAAGGAAATTCAATCCTAAACTTGACAGTTATTTAATGCCAGGTTATAATAATTTAAAGACAATTAAAAATATTAAAGAATCGCATATTGTATTAATCTCACCCAAAGGTGACTTTGCCACTCAAATAACAATCCTAAACAATTGGGTATTATTCTCAATTCCATACTGGTATTCCGATACCACAGCTAGTGAAGTTTTTAGGCAGACCGACCAATATTTAAATATCATCCGGCAAACAGTATATTATTATGTGTATGACCCACAAGCACAGAAAGCTTACGATCCCTGGAATGAAAACTTTGATGCACTAACGCTCTACATTAAAACTTCGAAAATAATAGAACAGGATAAATCAGAAAAAGCGAAGCACAGAGTTCGGTGGAATAATAAAAACTAATACCTTTTCTATGGTGCAAGGCAATAGCTAACGGGCGGCTTTGTCCAGTGGGGCGGACGGACTTATAAATCAGCTACGTGCAGATCCCGACCCAAGTTTCGTCTGACGAATTAATCCAGGCATTGGAAATAAAAATTGAACTTTTAATTATAAATTTAGCATCGGCGATAGGCAGACGGAATACAATTCCCCACCAGCACAAAGCCGTACTCGTTAGCCGAAGCTGAATGCAAGGTCGAATATTATGAGTGTAATTTATCTTACAATAGAAATAAGTGCGCCAGTTGAGACGTATTTGATCTATCAAGAAATATTGATCTACACATGATCTCTACTCGACACACAAATGAGACGGTCGAAGCAGGCAGAACTTCTGGACTTTGTATTGTAGGTGACACAATCACATGGAGAGCCAAATATCTAGGCTTCTATCAGCGATTGACGGTAGAAATTGTCCGATGCGATTTTCCGATCTACTTCGAAGATCGAATTGTTTACGGAGCTTTTAAATCTTTTACTCACTGACATTATTTTGAAATGCACCAGACTGGAACTGTGATGAAAGACATCTTTGAATTTAAAAGTCCATTGGGAATCCTTGGAAGGTTTTTCAATCGCATTTTCCTAAAAGGTTATTTGACCAAGCTGGTCTTGAAACGCAATGAAGTTATTAAAGCCTATGCGGAATCTGGCAACGGGCAGAGTCTTCTTGTAATTTAAAATTAAGGTTTCTTCCCCGCCACGCATCGGCTAACATCTGCATTTAAAAAATTGGGGCCGACGGAATAAATACGAGCCATAGAATATTATTGAAAATCTGTTCGAGTGGCAGGAACAATATTGAACAGTTGAATTATATTTGTACAATAGGAATCAAATCAACATTTGTTAATCGGCGGACGAATATAAATACCTCAACTAAATGCTTCAACGTTACCCCGCCATTATGATTCAAGTTTCCCGGTAAGCAAAAGAGTGGCTTTGAAAAGTTTAACTGTTGGCTATCAGGGGGCGTTAAACTATATTCGATTTTACATTTTTACCGGGACAAATGAACCGGGTCAAAAAAGGCTTTTTTCAGCAAGTTTGACATCCGGAATTTGAAAACTTGTTCTAATCAAAATCTCAGAAATTTACCGACTGTCATGACCTTATAGTTAAGCTTTGGTATTGGGACAAAATAACATTTACAACTTTCTTAAATGTTGCGATAAAATAATTCTTACCGTTATCGGTATGGATGAAGAAATTAAAGCATCACACCGCAATAGATATCAAAAGATACTTCCCTTGCTTTCAGAAAGGGATCAACGAATTTTATTAGGAAGCGATGCTGAAGTATTAGGCTATGGAGGCGTTTCTTTAGTATCTGAATTATCAGGAGCGTCCCGTCCAACAATTAATCTTGGAAAGAAGGAACTCAATGGAGAAATAGAAGTTGCAGATTCTCCCAGGGTTCGCAAAGATGGCGGAGGTAGAAAGAAAGAAACAGAAAAACAAAAGGGCTTGGAAAAGGAATTAGCATCAATGATGGAACCAATTACTCGGGGCCATACGGAATCCGTGTTAATGTGGACGTGTATTAGTACGCGTAACTTATCAGATGCATTGAAAAAGAGAGGATACCCTGTTGGTTATAAAGTTGTTGGGCGATTGTTAACAGAAATGGGATATAGTCTTCAAGCCAATGTGAAAAGTTTTGAAGCCTCATCTCAACATCCGGATCGCAATGATCAATTTTACTATATTAATAACAAAGCTAAACAGTATATTAAGAAGCGGTTATTTCCTTGTATGAATTCCATGCCATCTAATTGCAAAAATCATACGCCCTTTGGCTTATGCACATTGTGTGTATATTTGTTTCACACGAAGTTTATTCACAGATTGACGTTAGGCGACATTGTAAGGCAAGTTCCATAATCTAACGCAACTTTCGTATTCATTAGAACACCAGGTACTTACAGTAATGACCAATTTTTACCAATACCCTCTTAAGAACCAATGTGGGAGGGTGTTGGTAAAACAGGGAATGGCAAAAAGACATGTAACTACTTGATATTCAAACTTGAAATGTTGCGTTAGATTATGGAATTCAACTAATTAAAAACTTTCACCAATTGAGGGCTGACATATCCATGTAGCTCTTGGCGCAATCAACCTCTTTTTTGACGCGATTATACCTTATTACTTTTGTAGTTAAAAGGTATGTTTGGACATTTACAAATCAATTATAATAATTATGGCACTAATCAATCCTCACATTAACTTCAACGGAAATGCCGAAGAAGCTTTTACCTTTTACAAATCAGTATTTGGCGGAGAGTTTGCAAAAGTTCTTCGTTTCAAAGACCTTGCAAGCCCTGAATTCCCAGTAGCGGAAAAAGAAGAAAATAAAATTATGCATATTGCTTTGCCTATCGGTAAAAGTAATATGTTGATGGCAAATGATGTTCCGGAAA
>JBDSBP010000140.1:0-17197 GCA_039921525.1 Chitinophagaceae bacterium
TTTTTTTCTCTGGCCCCATCGTTTAGAAATGCATTTCCTTGCCCCGGTACCGGTAGAAGAAAACATGACAGCCGGTCAATTAAAAGAAAAGATATTTAAGATGATGACGGAGTATTACGTGAAGAATAATTAGCTATCAGCTATCGGCCTTCAGCTATCCCCTTTTACGCATCATAGGTCTATAGGTGGCTAGTTTTCTATCAACAATAATAAAGTGCTACGATTTTCAAGATTCTTTATACACAGCATCGAAAGGACAAAGCTGATAGCTGATTGCTGATAGCTGACAGCCCTGTATTAATTCCCATAAAAATACCTGCTCCTGTTAACCTTCAGATCACGCAGCAAACTAGACTTGGGATTAATGGTAATATTAAAATAACGGGTAGGCCCAACCGGGGTAACGTTGATGGACAACTGCCAGCAATGCAAATTCCGCGACAGGAACATGGTAAGTGATTGTATAGAGGAAGTTCGAAAATCATAATAACTATTCATACCCAGTTTCCATTCGGGAGTTAAATTAAAATCGCCATTCAGGCTTACATTCGAATTGATCTGAGTTTCATAACCGCTGTAATCGGCTTTGAATATTTTTGAAAAGTTCAGGGAATAAGAAACATTGATCGACCAGGGAATATTAAAGTCGGCAAACTGAGCGGGGTTATTACGGATATAATTTAATTGTTGCTGTTCCTCTTCCATGGTCATAGGCAAACCTTCCGCTTTGTTTATTGAATCCGCTGTTTTTTTCTGGTCTGCTTTCTCGGGACTTTTGAAAGAAGTGGAGATGGCAATATTCCCGTTGGTGATCGTACCCGGGGAAAATTTCCCGCCCTGCCAGGCATACCTGTTTACTCTAAAGCCTTTATTATCTACCTGGTAGGGATCTAGTACAGCCCCGGCAGTGATATTTACTTTCTCCCAAAGGGTACTTCGTATGTATAAACTGATAGTTGAAAGCTTAAATGAATCTGCCATCAGGTTATAGCCACCATTAAAACCAAAACCGTCAATCAGTTTTACTTTTCTATCGCCCGCTTCTGCAGTATCCGACTTTGACCGCATTTTCATTTCCAGGTTATTGTCGATCCCAAAACCAATACCACCATACCTGCCTTCACTAAATGCTCCGAAGATGCTTCCCTCGTATGGGGAGAATCGGAATTGCCGGCCGGAAGTGTCGATCTGTGTGGCATAATAATCATTTTTTGCCAGGTCAGGTTTGTAATTTATGCTAATGGAGGGTCGCACCACATGGCGTATAGCTTTTATCTTACTGTTTTTACCAAAACCAAATGTGCCGAATAAGGCCGTATTAATACCCAGACTGAATGAAACATCCCGCGCAGTAAAGAAACCATCGTTAAAAGAAGAGTCTACCTTGCTGTCTGTTTTGTTCCATTGCCTGTAAAACTTACGGGCGTACCATTTTTCCTGGTAGCTGATACCGGGGGCAATTTGCAACGGTCCTAAAGAAGGCAAAGACAACGTGATAGGTATACTGTGCGAAGCTCCCCATTGAAAAGTATCCACCAGTTTACGGAAAGAAAAAAGGGAGTCGTAAAATGAAGACATCCCTGCAACGTTGGTGTTTAAACCGATTCCCAGTTTCTCGTACCATTTGGCCTCTCCCACAAAGTCTTTCTTCTGGAAAGGATAAATGGTTGTTGCCGAAAACGAGATGGTAGGCATGCTTAACGTCACCAGTCGGCTTAAATTATTCTGGTTATGATTGGCGCTGACGCTCAGGTTGGCTTTGTTATCAAAGTTTTTTGAATAGCTGATGGATGAGCTTAACTGGTTCTGAAAATTCAGCGTAGGATTATTGGTGACATACTGGTTAAACTTGGTAGATCCGGCATTAACGTTTGCAGAAAATGTGGTTCCTGGCCTGGCTTTGCTATCTACGCTATGACTCCAGTAAATATTAAAACTTTTGTTGGTTTCATATTCTTTTGAACCTGCATCGCTTAGAAAGCGGGTGTTTTGATAAGCCAGGTTAAATTGTCCCTGGTACCGGTATCGCACCCGGTAGGTGGGAATAAAATTCAGCCGGTACCCCCCATAGGAATAGATATCTGATTTAATCGTTGCGTCAAAATTATCATTTAACACCTTATAATATCCCAGGCCTTCCAAACCCAAGCCAAATTGTTCATTCACCGTAAATTGCGGCGGTAGTAGCCCTGAATGCCGTCCCTGCGATAAAGGAAAGAAACCAAAAGGAATATAAATTGGAACCGGTACACCTTCGAATTCAGGATGAATAGGCCCGGAGATCGCGAGCTTTTTATTAACAAGTTTCAGCTTTTTAGTAACAAAGGCGAAATGCGGTGTATCTAAGTTACAGGTAGTGAAGCGTCCGCGGAGTGCATAATAATCATTCGCAGAAATTTTCTTGATCTTCTCCCCATACACGAACATCTCACCCTGCGTGGTATACGTGCTGCTGGTTATACCCTTTTGTGTTTTGAAATTATAGGTAATGGAATCGGAATCCATATTATTTTCTCCCTGCAGAAATTTAGGCCTGCCAATTATTTTTCCCGCTGTATCTGTAGAATAGGTAGCATGAATTAATTGATGCTGTTGATCCAGTTCAACCTTATAAGCGCTCAGGTCAATATCTTTATATTTAACATCTCCATTGTTATAAAGCAGGATCTTTTTGGTAGGCACATCGAGCACCATTGAATCAGCAGCTGAATAAGTTACCGGCGCATCCAGCGAATCTTTTGAAACCTTTACGTCCAGGGTATCAATCTTTTGAATTTTTTTTACATTCGTGTCTGACTTGTTTGCCGGGTTAGTATCGGGTTTGATCGCAGGAATAGTATCAGGCTTGTTAACCTGCCTGGCAGGCACCGTATCATATTTTACTGTTAATGTCTTGTAAAAATAATTGGGGGATTTATAATTACCTGTTGCGAACAGCGTTATAGAACATATAAACACCGTGCTTATCCACAGCAGATTAAATTTTAGGCTAACTTTATGTCCGGTTCTCATAATTTGCGTTAAACAAAAATAGTGATATAGTCATTAAGTTTATGTGAAGATTGATCGTTACCCATTAAACTTGTTTAGTATGATGAAAAAGTTGTTGTTCCTTTCTATATCGTTTATAATATTCATCAGTTTCCTGCCAATTCCGGAAAGATCTATTTCTTCCATAGCCAAACCTGTGCTAAAAACAATTATCATAGATCCGGGGCATGGAGGAAAAGATCCGGGTGCCAAGGGACTGATTTCAACAGAAGCCGAAGTTGCCCTTGAGGTTAGTTTAAGATTAGGAAAGGCCATTCAAAAAGAATTCCCGGATATAAAACTTGTCTTCACGCGTACAACGGACGTATTACCGGGAAATGTTTTAAATAAGGACCAGGCTTTAAAAATCCGTGCTAATATGGCCAATGAAGCCAGGCCCCATGGCGACCTTTTTATCAGCATTCATTGTAATGCAGCAGGACCAAGACCTGGCGGATGGTATGCCAAACGTATCGTAGGCTATAAACCCGCAGTGGTATATTCGGGTAAAGGCAAAAGGAGAAAAAAGAAAACCATACAGAAACCTATATACGAAAATTATTATGTTGAAAATAAAACCACCGGAACAGAAACATATATTTGGGCAGCAGACAGAAGTGAAGCAAAGAGTTCGTATATAAGTGCAGAAGATTCAGGAGAAAGCGTGGAAGATTCTCTTAATATCCTTGATCTTAATTCACCGGAAGCTAAAATAAGAGCAACCCTTTACACAAAGTTTTATTTCAGGAACAGTTACACTTTTGCAAAATACGTGGAAGACGAATTTCAGAAGGCGGGACGTGTTTTTCGCGGCGGTGTAAAACAACGCAATGATAAAGGTATTTGGGTATTGCAGGCAACAGGTATGCCCAGCGTTTTAGTTGAAACCGGGTTTATCACCAATAAAGAGGAAGAAGCATATCTTAATAGCGAGGAAGGCCAGGATCAGATAGTGGAAAATGTAATGAACGCCTTAAGAAAATACAAAGAAGAACTCGAGTCATCAAAACCGGGAACGGTGAACCCGGTTAATACGCAGCAGTAGAGGCTGGCTGTCAGCTATCGGCTATCAGCCATCAGCTAACAATGTCTTATGTTCAACTGATACAGTATGTCAATTAATATTCGGATAAAATATAAACTCTTTTTGAAAAACTCAAATAATGAAAACGATGTTTTCGTCAAATCTTAAGGTAAAAGCTTTAGCTGATAGCCGATAGCCAGTGCGGAAAAACAACGTTAACTTAACACTAACTTGAATATTTATAATTAATTCATTCTATCTCGTTCTAACCGATCTATTAAACTGCTATCGATAGTGCTTTTTAACTGCTGATAGCCGATGGCTGATAGCTGATAGCAAAAAGTTCACACCTCCTAAACTTTACATACATTTGCTTTATATCACATCCATAGACTATATATCCATTGAATAGATAAACTTTACTTGAATGAAATTTCACATCAATAATGAAACCAAGATTGGCATTCTCGCTGTTGTGGCCCTGGGGCTTTTAATATTAGGTTTTAATTTTCTAAAGGGCAGGGACCTGTTAGATAAAAGCAGAAAACTTCATGCGGTGTTCCATACCGTAAGTGGCCTTGCAACCTCCAACCCTGTTATTATTAATGGACTGCAGGTGGGTACCGTATATAAAATGATAGAGCAAAACGCTGACCTGGACAGCATTATCGTTACCTTAAACTTTACCAAGGAGATTAATATACCCGTCAACTCCCTGGCTTATATTAACAAAGATCTGTTGGGAACAGCTTCTCTCAGCATAGTATTGGGTAACTCCGAAACACTTACTAAAAATGGCGACACGTTAAATACGCAGGTTACCAGCGGCTTAATAGATGATGTGAAAGCTTCGCTAAATCCCGCGCTTAATAATATAAATGGTACGTTAAAATCGCTCGATTCCGTCATCGAAGTGATCGGTACAATCTTCGATCCCACCATAGGTTTTAATATTCAAAAGATTGTGGCCAACCTGGCAGCTTCATCCATTTCCTTACAGTCATTGTTAAACGCTCAAACGGGCATGTTAGGGAAAACACTTACGAATATGAACAGTATCACCGGTAACCTGGCAGAACAGAGTATTGTTATTAATCGCACGCTCAGTAACCTGGATACCGCCACCGGCAAATTTGCAAGCCTGAAGTTGGATGAAACCCTTGCTACACTAAATAAGACGGTTAATGAATTACACACAGTGGTAAGTAAGGCCGGTAGCACTGATGGCTCAATAGGTCTGCTATTGAACGATAAAAAATTATATCAGAATCTTGAAAACACATCCCGCAGCTTGAATATTCTGCTGGATGATCTTCGTGTTCATCCCAAACGTTATGTAAGCATTTCCATTTTTGGCAAAAAAGAAAAGGGCAATTACTTAACCAATACACTGATAGACTCCACTAATTCAGGAAAAAAATGAAGCCGCTATTTCTTGTTTACTTCCTGATAATATTCCTTGGAATTGTTCAGAAAGCCGGGGCACAAACACCTGTTACCACTCCCACCACAGACACCATGAGGCTTGTTGACTTCAGAAGAGCTGACAGGCTGGCCTATAAAAAAATTGATTCAACCAATGAATTAATGACGGTAGCGGGTAACGTTTTCTTCCAGGATGGCAAAACACTATTTTATTCCGATAGCGCCGTTCATAACAAAAAGCTTAATATAATAGAGGCTTTTGGAAATGTTCATATTATTGATAGCGACACCATTCATACACGTTCGCAATACCTGATTTATTATGTTGATAAAAAACAGGCGATACTAAAGAAAAAAGCGAGCATGACGGATGGTAAGGGTATACTTACTTCGGAAGAAATATTTTATGACACGCAGCTTAAGCTCGGCACATATACCAATGGAGGCAAAGTAGTAAACGGCAATACCATATTAACCAGCAAAGAAGCTACCTATTACGGTGACCTTAAAGATGTATACTTTAAACGGGATGTAGTGCTCAACAATCCGGCTTACAATATTATAACGGATTCCCTACTATATAATACAGAGTCCCAAATTGCCACATTCATTACCAAAACATACATCGTTGACAGTAATAAAAGCCAGATAGTTACCTCGGAGGGTTATTATAACCTTAAGGATAAAACGGCGCAATTTGGTAAAAGGCCTGTTATAAAAGATAAATCACTTACTATTACCGGTAACGACGTGTCTATTGATGATAAAGCAGGCATATTTGAAGCCATTGGAAATGCCGTGATGGTAGATTCCGCGCAGGGTATTTCAGTAATCGCCAATAAAATAAGAGCGAGTCGTTTAACGAACACCTTCCTGGCTACTCAACACCCCCTCATGATAATAAGGCAGGATAAAGACTCTGTTTATGTTACGGCCGATACTTTATTTGCCGGGAGAATAAGCGACCTCGAAGAAAAATCAGGCATAGCCCAACCGAAAGATACCCTTAAATCGATAGCAGCGATTAACCCCTCAGATACAGCTAACCGTAACCGTTACTTCCAGGGTTATCATAATGTGAGGATATTCACCGACTCCTTACAGGCAGTTAGTGACAGCATGTTTTATTCTGGCAGGGACTCTATTTTCCGGTTGTTTACAAATCCTATTTTATGGGCGAGTAACAACCAGGTAACAGGTGATACTATTTATCTATTTACAAAAAATAAAAAACCGGAACGGTTATATGTATTCGAGAATGCCATGGTAGTGGAAAAATCAGGCGAAAATTTATATAACCAGATCAAGGGGCATACGCTGAATGGTTATTTTAAAGATGGCGACATTGATTTCATGCGAGCGAAGGGTTCTGCCGAAAGCGTGTATTACGCAAAAGATGAGAAACAGGATTTTGTAGGAATGAATATAGCCAATGGAGAGATCATAGATATGTTTTTTAAAAACAAATCATTAGACCGCGTGGTGTTCAGGAATGAAGTTACAGGTAATTTATATCCAATGAGGCAAATACCGGAAGATAAAAAATTGCTGAATAATTTTAAATGGCTCGAGAACAAAAGACCCAAAACAAAATTTGAATTATTTGAAGACATAATACCTCTTTCGCAATAATTTTATGCATGCGAAAGATGATGAATGAATTTCAACATCCCCTGAAAAATCTCTTTAACAATAATTTAGGCACACTACAAGCAGCTTCCTTCAATATCTTCGTTCCAAAAGAAAACAGCAACATGAAAAAATTATTATTGTGTGTTTTGTTATTCATTGGAATGGGATTTAGTGAACCTCTTTTTGCGCAAGAAACCGAACCGGTCCAATCTACGCGACAGAGTTATATATTCGGACTTGGAATACGATTAAGTAACGCTTCCCCTACCCTAAACAATTCCATCACAGCCAAATATTTTTTTAGTGAAAAAAATGCTGTGGAAGGATTATTATCTTTTGGAAGCCGATTTGGCGTAGGCGCTTTGTATGAAGTGCATAGCCCATTAAATTTTCCCGGGCTGCAATGGTTTTATGGTGCCGGTGGTTATGTTGGTTTTGAAAGCGGTGATACGTACTTAGGCCCAACCGGCGCGATAGGCCTGGATTATAAGTTTGAAAAAATACCTTTGAATCTTTCGATTGACTGGAAACCAGAGCTGGATATCCTGCCAAAGATTTCATTTATTCCCGATGCTTTTGGTGTTACGGCGAGGTTTACTTTGAAGTAACTGTCTTTTCTTCCCCTTCTTAGTCAAGAAGGTTCCGTTCGGACACAATGCGAAGTACGTTTCTGAACGTGGGTGGGTGCCGCGAAGTGTTAAATAATAATCAAAGTTTTTGAGGGCTCGCGCACCCATTTGTCGGTCGCCCTCGTGGCCACCACCCTGCTGTATTCCGTGCTGCGCAACGGAATACAACATCCCCTCCTTAAAGAAGGAAGGGAAGATGCACAGACAATCCTGGCGGGTTGTGAAAAAACCCTTTTATTCGCCCCCGAGAAAACCAAAGAATTCGCCCCTTTTTACAATAAATAATTTCCGGTTAATGCGTTTTTATGCAGCAGTTTCCTTTATTTTGATAAACTCTGCCTGATAATGCTAAAAAGTGAACGACAGGCCTACATTCTTCACCAGGTCAATCTTCATAATAAGGTCCTTTCCTCTAATTTAAGCCAGGAAATGAATGTATCGGAAGATACGATCCGGAGAGATTTGTTAGAACTTACCGGTCAGGGCAAAATAATAAAAGTACATGGCGGGGCATTATCCCATTCTTTTTCCAATTTTTATACTCCTGTCAACAATATCTATTCACACGCCCATAAAAAAAACATAGCGGAAAAAGCTGCGGCCCTGGTCAGTAACGGCATGTTTGTTTTAACCAGCGGGGGAACCACTATCATTGAATTGGCCCGTACCCTGCCTCTTGACTTAAAAGCCACCTTTATTTCCGGCAGCATTCCTGCAATTGTTGAATACATGAATCATCCCAATATCGAAGTGATAATTGTGGGAGATAAGATATCGAAAAGTTCTAAAATAACCGTCGGCGGCGAAGCAATTGCCAAGATCAAAGGGATCAGGGCTGAGCTCTGTTTTTTAGGTATAAACGCGGTAGACATTACTCATGGTATTACAGATAACGATTGGGACGTAGTGCAATTAAAAAAAGCCATGATAGAATCGGCCCAAAAAGTAGTATGCCTTACGATATCAGAGAAAATCAATTCTTTTCAACCTATCAAGGTTTGTGATGTGCATGAGATCGACGTTCTGATAACAGAACTCAATCCTGGTGATCCGTTGTTAAGACCGTATGTGGACGCGGGTATAGAAGTTTTGTAGGCTGGAACTAATGGAAAAACAAATAACCCATAATCACTGCAGTTATAACTCCCACAAGGTCTGCCAGCAACATCACCGAAATAGCATACCGCGTATTCTTTACACCGACGGACCCAAAATAAACAGCCACTACATAAAAAGTGGTATCATTGGTTCCCTGGAAAATACTTGATAATCTGCCGATGAAAGAATCCGGCCCATAGGTATTCATGGCATCTACCATCATACCTCTTGAGCCGCTGCCACTAAGGGGTTTCATGAGAGCCGTTGGTAAAGACGGTACGAAGTCTGTATTCAGACCTAATGCGCCAAACACGCTGCTTAGTGCCCTGATCACATAATCAAACACACCGGAATTACGAAGTACACTGATCGCTACCAACATGGCAATGAGATAAGGAATAATGCGTATGGCAATCTCGAAACCTCCTTTTGCCCCTTCGATAAAACTTTCAAAAACGTTTACCTTTTTGCGCAAAGCCCCCAGCAAAAAAAGTAAAAAGACCGCCAGTATCAGTCCATTGCTCATGATGATCGAAAACTGTTGCAGTTGCTGCGGCTCAAGTGATGTAAGATACCATACCAGCGCTGCTATGGCCACAGACAATCCGGCTATCCAGGCTATAATAACAGGCTGGATAAGGTTAATACGCTGCCGCACCGATACCGCGATCATAGATGCAATGGTAGCTACAAAGGTCACTATCATACAGGGTATAAAAATATCTGTGGGATTGGCCGAGGGCGGTTTCACAGCCGCCCTTAATGCAATCACACTAATGGGAATAAGCGTTAACCCGCTGGCATGCAAGGCAAGAAACATGATCTGAGCATTGCTGGCAGTTTCTTTATTAGGATTTAACTCCTGCAAACTGTCCATAGCTTTTAATCCAAACGGGGTGGCCGCATTATCGAGCCCTAACAAATTAGCGGAAAAATTCATCATCATCTGCCCTATCGCAGGATGATTTTTGGGTACATCCGGGAATAACCGGCTAAAAAACGGACCTACGAGCCGCGACAAAAAATTTATTGCACCTGCTTTCTCCCCTATTTTCATAAATCCTAAAAAAAGCGAAAGAATTCCCACCAGCTTCAGGGAAATATCAAACCCATCGCCGGCCGACTTAAAAATGCCTTCTACCAACATCCGGAAAATTTCCTGGTCGCCCAAAAAAGCCCATTTAATAAGCGCTATTACAAAGGCAAGCAGGAAAAAAGCCATCCATATATAGCTCAGAACCATGATTGAAGTTTAGGGTTTCAAGATACGGGAAAGTTTAAAAGTTTAAAGTTTAATGTTCAAAGTTTAAAGTCAGTTGAAAAGCACGCAAGCTTTCCTTCTTTTTGGGCGCCAAAACAGCGAACTGCAGAACTATTTACCTTTCTCCACCCTACTTTAAACCTTAAACTTTAAACTTTAAACTCCTAACTCCCTATCTTTGCGCCTCAAAATTTGGGAACTTGCTTTCATGCCAAGCCCAACTTTAAATGTTGAACTTTAAACTTTGAACTATTATGTCTTTGCAAGCAGGAATTGTGGGATTACCAAACGTAGGGAAATCAACATTATTTAATGCGGTGAGTAACAGTGCAAAGGCGCAGGCTTCCAACTACCGGTTTTGTACCATTGAGCCAAATATAGGACTGGTGGATGTGCCAGACGAACGTATTAATAAACTAGCTGAACTGGTAGTACCCAACCGCACGGTACCTACCCAAATTGAGATTGTAGATATTACCGGGTTGGTAAGAGGCGCCAGCAAAGGTGAAGGACTCGGCAATAAATTTTTGGCAAATATCCGGGAAGTGGATGCGATCGTGCATGTTATCCGTTGTTTTGAGGATGAAAATATCCTGCGCGACGAAGGTCCTATAAACCCGGTGGCCGATAAAGATATCATTGACACGGAATTGCAATTAAAGGATCTCGAAAGCGTGGAAAAAAAGTTTTCACGCGCCGAAAAAATGTTGCGCACAGGCGATGCTAAACTGAAAGCTGAATATGAAGTACTGAAAACCTGCCTCGAACATTTACAAAAAGGACGGAATATCCGGAAACTTAACCTGGATAAAAATGACAGAACCGCCATCGCAGACCTCTTCCTGCTGACAGAAAAACCGGTATTATATGTAGCTAATGTAGATGAAGCTTCTATGCATACCGGTAATAAATTTTCCGAAGCGCTAAAGACATCTATCGCCGGTGAAATGGCGGAAATGATCACTATGAATAATTCCATAGAAGCGCAGATCACGGATCTGGATAATGTAGATGACCGCCAGTTATTCATGGATGAGTACAAAATGGTGGAACCTGCGTTAAACAAGCTGATCCGGACCACCTATAAATTATTGAACTTGTTTACCTATTTCACAGCCGGTGTGCAGGAAGTCCGCGCCTGGACGATTCACCAGGGCTGGAAAGCCCCACAGGCAGCGAGTGTAATTCACACAGATTTTGAAAAGGGATTTATTAAAGCCGAAGTTATCGCCTACGAAGATTTTATTCAATACGGTTCTGAAGCAGCCTGCCGCGAAAACGGTAGATTACGGATAGAAGGCAAAGAATACGTGGTGAAAGATGGAGATGTGATGCACTTCAGGTTTAATGTGTAGGAATTGGCTATCAGCTATCAGCGAAAAACAAATCTGCATTTAAATTTTAGCACCTCCAAAATACATAAAATCAAGAAATCGGGTTCATTAACGAACACGATTTCTTGATTTTATTCTTCTTATTATTGATTTAGAATTTAGTGAATCTTTGAAATGGGATCGAGCTGACAGCCGATAGCTGGCTGCTGATAGCCAATCCTAGAACACATTAAACCCAAAACTCATATAATACAACCCTCCCACTTCCGGGTTGCCGAAAGCGCTCTGATAATATTTGTTCAGCAGGTTAGAAGCACCAATCTTCAATAAATTCTTTGTCTTGGGAAATTTGTAACTGACCTGGGCATCAAAAGTGCCGAAAGAAGGAATGTTACCTGTAGCAAAAGTACCTTCCCAATACACTTTATCCTGCCACCTGTATATAAGGTTAAACCCTACACCTTTGCCCAGATCCGGATTGCCTAAACCGATATTATAGCGGAGTTTAGGCGTATTGAACTGAGTGAAAAGCGTGGATGGTACATTGTCTAACTGGTCAGAAGATATGTTGGCATTCAGTTCAAATCCTTTAATAAGCTGGTAATTGAGGCCAATTCCCCAACCGATCGCTTTCACATCATTTTCGGTATTTACTACAAACGAATAGTTATCAGTAGTGAATGGACTAGCGAGTTCCGTATCATATTGTGCAGGATCTCCAGATTTGCCCCTGGCCACTGCAACCCTTCCAATAAAATCTTTATACATGCTGTAATATCCATACACATCTATAAGCAAACTTTTAGTAATTAATCCTTTGTACCCTAATTCAAAAGAATTCATTGTCTCGGGTCTTATTTTTTGAAACTGCGCCTTTTGTAAAAGTGTTGGATTGCGCGCACCCGCCGCAATCGAATTCCGGTAGGTGTCTATACTTTCTGCGGTATAGGATGGATTTGTATCAAACTTGAAGTAAGTATTAAATTGTGGCAGACCTCCGATCAGCCTGTTGGCCCCGCCGGTTAGCAAATTGATATACTGATCCTGTGTAGCAGGAAAGCGGTAAGCGGTTTGAAAAGACACGCGGATATTATTATTTTCAGCCACTTTAAACAGACCCGTGATTCGTGGTGTAACCCGGCCTTTGAAGTTCTGGCTTTTATCATAGCGAAGAGATCCGGTTAGTTTCAAGACATTATTCAAAAACCACTTTTGCACCTGCACGTATGTGCCAAATTCGTTAATATTAATAGGGCCGGTGGTATCCGCAAAGATAGTACCCTGTGAATTTAAACGATACAATTGGTAACTGGCGCCTACCAAAACATCTACCACTTTTATTTTATCGGAGAGATTATATTGTCCTTCCAAATGGTATAGATCTGTTTTATCCTCGAATTTGGAACCGCCTTTATTAATGGACGTATTTTTAGCATTATTAAAAGCATCATTGAATGCAGGAGTGCCAGGTAATAACCGGCCTGCATCAGCATTGGTTCTACCTGCCACATGTGCCTGCACATCATTAAAATTTAAGGCCATTCGTGTAGTGCCATAAGTGGCAGTGTATGTTTGAAACCATGTCGCATCACTCTTCCAAACGCGGTTGATAAACAACGCGGCGGTGGTGGCTGTGTAGGCGTCTCCGGAATTTTCCTGCACGGTGTACCCCCGCAGGAACCAGTTTTTACCCTTTATTTCGGCTTTGTATTGGCCCATCTTCAGATTTTTTATAGCATACCTGTCTGCCCCCGTATACACTGTTGTACCCGTTCCCCAATAACCCAATAGCGATGCCTCCACATTGTCTGTGATCTTATAATATAAGCCACCGGTTAATTTAATATTATACGTATTATAATCAACGATATCTTTTTCGTCATAACCGGTACGGCTAATAAACTGGGAACCAAAGATATTTTTATAGGAATTGTTGGGAGAAGTATTGGATGGCACAAGGAAAGGAAGATAGGAAGAAAGACCAGCAAGTGGGCTGCCATTAACGTTTGTTACAATAGTATTATACGGTAATCCGCCGCTGATCATCTGATCAATTGCCGCAAGGCCTGTAGGCGAAAGCTGTCTAACCTGCGCCCTGACGGCCTGCGCTAAATAATTCATACTCGCACTGGCCTCATCGCCAAATACATTCACACCATTATAATTTGGGTCAGACTGGCGATCACCGGCCTTTACAGAACTGAAAACATTATTTCTTAACAGGTTCTTATTATCACCTGCCTGCCAATCCTTAGCCTGGATAAACTGAGCCCCTATTTTGAAAGCAAACTTATTACTTACCTGCTTTCCCCATCTCAACGCCCAATCGTAGTAAGGGGATATGGGTCTCTGGCTTCCGTCAGTATGCATTATTCCCTGTTTTACCTGGAAGCTGAGTCCCTGGTATTTAAAAGGATTTTTACTCGTTAGTAATAACGTACCGTTCATTCCACCTGATCCATATAACGCGGAAGACGCGCCTGGTAATAGTTCAATATTATCCACATCCAACTCTGTAGGGCCTACAATATTTCCGACGGCGAAATTTAATCCCGGCGCCTGGTTATCAATACCATCAACAAGCTGGTTAAAACGAAGATTACCACTACCGTTAAAACCCCGGGTACTTACCGTTTTAAACGTTAAGCTGGAAGTGGTAAGATCCACCCCCTTAAGGTTAGCCGTGGCATCGTAATAACCGGGAGCAGCGGCATTCCTGATAGAAGCCGTGCTCATCCGCTCAATAGAAACGGGAGATTCTAATATCCTTTCCGGCACACGGCTGGCAGATACCACCACCTCCGTTCCCAGGGTTGATGCAGGCTCAAAATCAACGTCCAGCTGATCGGAAGAACTGTTTACCACTACTTCTTTCGATTCAAACCCTACCGAAGATATCACCAACGTAAGCGGGAATTTCTGGTTGGTAGGGAGTTTAAAATTTCCTTTGTCATCTGTATAAGTACCGGAAGGAGATCCTTTAATGACAATGGATACGGCAGGAACGGCTTCTTTGTTGATACTGTTTTTTATGTGCCCCGTAATTGTGGTGGTTTGGGCAAAACTGGCAATCGAAAGAAGGCCGGTCATTAGCACGAACGCCAAATACCTGAAGAACTTTTTCATATAAGCGGTTTAAGTAAGTAATTCATAGCAAAGTACATATTGTTACTCTTTTTTTACACTTTATTTACTATTCGGGTAATATATTTATTTGAAATCTCCTTCCCTGTAAAATTGGCAATGTCGCAACAGGTAGGTATTTTAGTGGTATGGCATTACTAAAATTTAAAAAACAAACCGGGTATTACAAGGGCAAGGTTCGTGATGTTTATTATATTGGCGAAGAATGGCTGGTAATGATTGCCAGCAACCGAATTTCCGCCTTTGACGTTATTTTGCCGGCGCCCATCCCCTTTAAGGGCCAGGTATTAAACCAGCTCGCTGCCTTTATGATGGAAAAAACCGCAGATATTTGTCCCAATTGGCTGGTAGAAATACCCGCACCCCAGGTAGCCATTGGTAAGTTATGCCAGCCCTTTAAAGTAGAAATGGTGGTAAGAGGAAATCTTACAGGGCATGCCTGGCGCACTTACAATAGCGGGCTTAGAACATTAAGTGGTGTTTCCCTCCCGGAGGGTATGAAAGAAAACGATTTTTTTTCCTCGCCCATTATTACTCCAACCACAAAAGCAGGAGTAGGGCATGATGAAAATATCTCAAGAGAGCAAATAATACAACAGGGTTTTGTTAACGAGCAGGACTATACGCAGATAGAAAAATATACGCTTGCCCTGTTTGAAAGAGGCAAGGAGATCGCTTCAAAACAGGATTTGATTTTAGTAGACACCAAATATGAGTTTGGCAAAATAAAGGATACTATTTACCTGATGGATGAAATACATACCCCCGATAGTTCCCGTTATTTTTATGCGGATGGCTTTACAGAACGACAGGTTAATGGCGAACGGCAAAAACAACTTAGTAAGGAATTTGTGCGGGAATGGCTTATCAGTAAAGATTTCATGGGCAAGGAAGGCCAAACCGTTCCGGCAATGGACGATGACTGGGTACAAACAATTTCCCGGCGATATATTGAGTTGTATGAAAAAGTGATCGGCATACCGTTTGAGCCTGAAACGCTCAGTGAAGAAGAAATCTATCAACGGATTGAATCATCTCTCAACAGACTAGTGTTATGTCAACTCTAAAATGACGCTTTGGCTATCAGCCTTCCCCTATCAGCTATCTGGAGGAAACTAATTCTAGCATTGTTTTCCTGATAGCTGACTGCTGATAGCTGATAGCCAAAATAACAGACAGTTTATGTTTGACATGACACTAATAAACTAACTATCCTGATATCAAATAAATCCTAAAAAATCCTAGTGAGAAAAATTATCGTTATCGGCGCAACAGGTATGATAGGTAAGCCCGTGACCAGGGAATTGATCAAAGTTGGTTTTGACGTAACCCTTGCGGTAAGGAATATTAAAAAAGCACGGCAGGTTTTTCCATTGGCAAACCTGGTGCGGGCAGATGTGTTCGATAAAGAGAGCCTGCAGAAAGCATTTAAAGGGCAGGACATTGTTTATATAAGTTTAAATAATCCCCGCAAAGCCAAACCTTCCGATCCTCTGCCGGAAAAAGAAGGAATTTCCAATATAATTGAAGTGGCGAAAGAAGCGGGCTTACAAAGAATCGCTTATTTATCTTCAATGATAATGCAATACAATGGTATGAATGGATACCGGTGGTGGCTGTTCAGTATCAAACATTCCGCTGTTGAGCAGGTTAAGAAAAGTGGTCTTCCGTATTCAATTTTTTACCCTTCCAGTTTTATGGAAACCCTGGATCATCAGATGCTGCGAGGGAATAATATCTTGTTGGCTGGCAAATCAAAAGCGCCCATGTGGTTTATTTCCGGGGAAGATTATGGCAGGCAGGTAGCATGGTCGTTTCGAAAACTCACTATAGAAAACCGGGAATACCCTGTCCAGGGATTGGAAGCGTTTACATTTGATCAGGCGGCGGCTATTTTTAAGAGTAGTTATCTAAAAGCAAATCTCAGAATTCTAAAGGCGCCACTTCCCTTTCTGGAACTATTTGGCAACTTTAATCGCAATGCACAATACGGTTATAAGATAATGCAGGCACTCAATAACTTTCCCGAAAAATTCGAAAGCCAGCAAACCTGGGAGGAGTTGGGAAAACCAACGATAACACTGGAAGACTATGCGAGGCAGGCTGGGAAGCTGGCGCTTAAAGGCACAGGGACGTAGTTGTAATTACGAATTATCAATTAATATCATTTAGTCTAGGGGCTAACCTTAATGTAGGGGCGTTTGTAGGGGCAGGGCTTGCCCCCGCCCTGACTGCATACGAAACTGCCAGAATATTTTAGGAAACGTCTACAAAATAACACCTGAGTCCGGTGTAACAGGGCGGGGGCAAGCCCCGCCCCTACAAACGCCGCTATCTCTCCTATGCCTCGATTTATTAAAGACCATCTGGCCGTTCTGCTTTCCTTCGCGTAATTTTTTCTGCTCATCTATAGGTAAATTATAAACAGCTTTACATTCGGCACTGCAGCAGCCATCATATAGTTCAGCGCATTCTTTGCATTGAATAAATAATAAATGACAGGCTTCGTTTTTACAGTTGGTGTGCGTATCAGCCGGATTATCGCATTGATGGCACTTTGCAATGACTTCATCACTGATCCTTTCTCCCAGCCGGTCATCGAACACAAAATTTTTGCCTA
>JBDSBP010000141.1:0-5484 GCA_039921525.1 Chitinophagaceae bacterium
TCGCCCTGGGGTGCGGTGGCTTCCCAGACCCTGATAAAGTTGCGGCTACTGGTTGGCGTTAAAACAGATGGCGCCGGCACTACGAGGTTCACCAACGTATTGATCTGCCCGCGGCCACTGCCATAACTACCCATCACAATCGCATTGCTTCGACTGTCACCCTGGCCATGGGATATCAACGGTGTATAAAGAAGAACTAAATAGAAAAATTTATCAACTACATGTCTCTTTCTGTTTTTTATTGTCAGTGTACATACCTGCATATAAAATTCATTTATTACAGAATTATATCTAATCACCAAATCCCTGTAGAAACTTCTACAAGGACTCAGTGATCTTTCTATGGCATTCAGTAACCTATAAGCACTTGAATTATTCAGAAAATAGTTATGGACTAATGTTAGTAACCGCACAACTCTCCTGTTGACCCGCATAGTTGTAACATATCTTCTTCAGAATATTTTTGTCCTGGTCACGAATAAGGATCAGTCTTCCGAAAGAATCATATTCATAATATGTGGTTCGATTGTTTATATCAGTCAGTGAACTAATGCCTATTAAAGGTTTGTACGTATAAGTGGTAACAAATGCCGTAGGAAAACTAGTTCGGATCTTATCAAGCTCTGTTCGCATTTGCTCATCACTGGTAGTAGCACTCTGAAGAATAACCTGGTTCAGACCAACGTTTGCCATAATGGTAGAATAATCTAATCCAACTACTTCCGCTATGGGATATTGAGAGTTATATCCCCAGATATACGACTTCTTTATATCCGACGGTTTTTGTTGAGTTGTAACATTTCCGTTATCGTCATAGCTATTAAACAAAACTGCAGGTTTATAAGAATTATTTTTTATGAATGTATTATCTCTCACTATTGATCCGTTAGCAAAATCTGCTAATGGTACTGGAGCACCTATTTCTAATTTCAACAATTGATCAGGATATGGCTTATTGCTTTTATAAGTAGTTATGCCACCACTAACAATACGCTGATTTAAAATTTTATTATTAGTGGTATCCCTTTCCTGTTTAATTTCATATTCTTCAATCACAGAATTTACAGCATGAAGGTCCTGGAGATTTTTGATTCCTAATGCTTCATTGCCAGAAGGTGTTCCACTAAAAGAATAATCAAATGGGTATTTCTTATTGGAAACAATTTCCTCTATCACACTCTCATTACTTTGGCTGGTAGCAGTCTTTGATTGTATTAACTGTAAATGATGAGGGCTATATGTATAATCAGTGACGGTTTCGATAAATTTAGAGGGATCTTTTTGATCATAAATTCTTTCTTTAGTTTGACCCAGGACATATGCCTCCGCTGTCGTTAAATAAAAAGAATACTTCGGCAATAACTGAAGATGGGGAATCATTTGACCATTATCAATATTATAATAATCCCTACCTGTTTTAATACCCTGTATTTTAAAATGGTTAAAACTATAGGGCGTGTTTCTGGTTTCCTTTACTATTAATAAAGTACCATTTTTTCGCATAAAATCTTTGGTACCCTGCATAAAACCTCTTGACCAATCAAAATCATCATTTGGAGCAAAAGGGAAATTTTGTGACATATTGGAATTTATATTAAAAGAGTACCAGCTTTCCCCGTTTTCACCAAAATCTACAATAACATGTTTATATCCAACATAACTACCTTGAGTAGTTGCTAACGGATAATTGGAAAAGGATTGTCTTACTCTGTAAGTGCAATATTCAGCATGCCCAACAGGACTGCCAAATTCATCTCTTTTAATATTTTCAACACTTAGGTCATAACCATAGTCAGGGAAATTGACCAATGCACCACTTGAATGGTTTATATCATTTTCCGGGTGATATTTATACGTTTTTACAATAGGCAGATCACCGTTTCCTGGATTGTCCTCAATTTGTTTGATTCGCACTCCGCCGACTGGTCTTATCTCCGTAGGTTTGACTGTGGTTGGAATTTGTGCACTGATTGTTACACTAAAATTAGCAAAAGCGTCTATAGTACAATCATAGCTCAAACGTAGTTTATACACTCCTGCTGCCCATGTAGCAGTGGCACCGTCCCAACTATTGCCAATTTGCATAAAGGGTGTAGGATTATTGTCTCTTATTACCGAGCATTGAATATAGTCACAACCTTGCCATAACGTTACAGGAAATCCTGAAATATGGAATTGAACTTGTGCTCCCTGTTCAGGAATTACTAATTCATTTGACACATAAGGATTAGGCAGACGAGATGTTGTTTCATTTGCCACAAAATTCAGGATCCGCTCAGTTGTTTGTGGATGTGATTCGACCTGTTTATCAGAAACAGTGTTACTTTCAAAAGTGAATGAGGTTTCACCACCTGTTGGATATTTAATTTTCGTTAGCATACCCGCTTGTGCTGTTTCGGGATTCGCACTTCTATCGGCGCCGGGAAAAGTAATCTGATTACCTGAAAATACCACCGTTGAAAAGCTGGCTATTAAATCAAAATTATTAATCTTTCCATTGTAATAACCCCAATGATCCTGGGCATAGGATAATCTACTCGGTAATTCAATGGATTCGTTATATTCAAATGTGTATGGAGGTTTTTGAAGCGATTCGTTTTCCTCCGAAATAGAAACTAACTTTAACCGCTTTAAATTTTTTGACAAAAAATTACAGCCATCACTATTATTGCCAAAATATGAGTACCGAAATCGGAATCCCTTAATCAGGTGATTATTTTTACTGTACACCTTAATTTCATCCAACGATTTATCATCCAGAAGATCGCACCGCTGGGTATTGTAATTAAAATTTATGTACCCGTCACCAAAATCAATTCTAACTAATCTATAAGTATAGTAGTTTTGTGTGCCCAGGCATGGAGCATGATTACTAAGACAAGTACTTCCGGTAGAGTTAGTCGAAAAATACTTTGTTTGTCCCATTAATGTCTCATAGGTAAAATTTAAGGCTTCATAAGTGAATGATATTTCCCTTTTTCCATCTGCACTTCTAATGCTCGTAAGAAACCATGCAGTATTATTAGATTGATCTCCAGAGCAGTCAGCTGACCTAACTTCTTCCGGCTTAATGAACGTGTACACCGAACCATCTTCAGCAATTATCTTCCATCCTCCTGCAATAGGGTTTATTAATATATTTTTTGTGGGAAGGGTGTGAACATTTCCTGCCTGATCGTAGAAGAACTTTCCAGAAAATTGGTTAAAATTATAGTAATAAATATCAGCTTCCCCGTCACGATCACCTCTATCTACATCTTTCACCAACTGTTGAATGGCATTTGAATTGCCACTACTGTATATGCTTTCAATTGTATTAGCCGACGGTTGGGGATACCATGGACCAACTTCATCCGGCAGTCCTCTAACATTCCTACCCAACACTCCCCCGGCATTCAACGTCCATGACAGCCCCACCGAAGACGCCATTTCCTCCACCTTGACACCCCCCGCATGATAACTCAATGTTATCGGCAGATCAAGATTCCCATCTTTTATCTCATACAACGGAATGGAAATATTAGGAATTCCCGTATAAAGGCTCACGGGCACTTCGCCATATTTACCAAGGGATGCTACATTCGGTGATGGCGGAACTACTTTCAGCATTTGCTCCGATTTATTTTGTCCCATCATTTTAGAAAATGAAAATGATAACATAGCCAGGAAGACGAGAACCAGTTTTAGTGTATACATAAAATGGATGATTATGATTAAGTAGTTGGTTTCTATAAATTGATTTTTTCAACTTGTAATTAGCTATTGGCAAATGCTAAAAAGCTTTGAAATTTTCTGAAGGGAGCGGATAATATATGAGACTGGATTAAAAAGATAATGTAAATATAGAATGCCCGGCTTTTGGTTCCATTTGATAAATGTCAAATAAATAATATAAATAAACAACACTGATAACAAATCAAAAAACACCAATTATTGAAGCGGATTTATTATATTCCCTTCTTCATCCAGAACCACCTGCTGAAAATGGAGGACCAAAAACAAAAAATTCAACGCAAGATCATCCACATCGATATGGATGCTTTTTACGCCTCGGTGGAACAACGGGATAACCCGGACTACCGGGGTAAACCCATTGTTGTTGGTGGTTCGCCGGAAGGTCGCAGTGGTGTGGTGGCCACTGCCTCGTATGAAGCAAGAAAGTTCGGTATCCATTCCGCCATGCCTTCTAAAAAGGCGGCACAGCTTTGCCCGCACGTACTTTTTATTCGCCCGAGGTTTGATGTATATAAAGAAGCATCCAAAAAAATCAGGGAGATATTCCGTCGCTATACCGACCTGGTAGAACCCCTTTCCCTGGATGAAGCCTTCCTGGATGTAACACAGGATAAACAGGGCATCGGCTCTGCTTTGGATATCGCCGCTCAAATAAAAAAATCAATTAAAGAGGAATTAAATCTCACCGCCTCCGCCGGTGTATCTGTTAATAAGTTTGTGGCGAAAATTGCCTCGGCTATGAAAAAACCGGATGGGCTCACCTTTATAGGGCCTTCTAAAATAGAATCTTTTATGGAGGAGTTGCCAGTAGAAAAATTTTTTGGCGTGGGAAAAGTCACCGCAACGAAAATGAAAAAGTTGGGCCTGCTTACGGGCGCCGATCTTAAAAAGCTTACAGAACAGGAGCTGGTAAAACAGTTCGGTAAGAGCGGTCGTTTTTATTACAGTATCGTACGGGGGATCGATGAAAGAGAAGTGGAATCGAACCGGGAAACAAAATCACTCGGTGCAGAAGATACTTTTTCCTATGACCTGACCGAACTGGAAGACATGACCAGGGAACTTGACAAAATTACCGTTACCGTTGTTGAAAGATTGCAACGGTATAAACTGAAAGGAAGAACTGTTACGCTTAAGATAAAATACAGCGATTTTAAAATCATTACCCGCAGCCAGTCATTTATTCAGCCGGTAAATGATAGCGACACGATCGCTGCTACGGCGAAGCAATTGTTGGTTGATTCAGATCCGGAAGATAAGAAAATCCGTTTGCTGGGTATCACCTTATCTAACTTTGGAGAAGTACATTCAAAACTGAAAAATGATACCGGTAAAGGACAGTTGCAGTTGTTTCCAAAATAAATGAAACAGGACTTGCTACAGATCGAAAAAATATGAAGGCTAGAATAGCCGGGAACAAACTTGTTTGTGTGAAAGTATAATGTTGATTTATTCCTGCAATGCAAGAATTTTAATGTACGATTTTCAAGAAATGTCGTTGCATTAAGTTGGTTTTTCGGTTACACCCTGTTTAAACCTATAAGGTTTCTTTCCTGGTGCAGGCACTCCGGGTTCAAAACCTTATAGGTTTTGTGCTATATGTACTCATGTACTCATGTACTCATGTGCTCATGATTCAATATTAATTTTTTATCCCTTTCTACACAAAAAATGGCACATTGGGGATCGCATACTTTTTCATCCCCTCCTCATTTATCTCCACGCCAATACCCGGTTTGTCCGAGACCT
>JBDSBP010000142.1:0-4342 GCA_039921525.1 Chitinophagaceae bacterium
ACCATTATGAAAACGAAGCAATTAAGAGAAAAAATTAAGTCCTCCATGAATAATTTTGACTTTAGGTTAAAAGATCTCTTTGTAAAAGACTTATTGCTTTGACGTTTAAGACATTTTTTTCTGGGTACAACTATTGAAATTCAAGAAAAATACGTTGCTAACAGTTTATGTATGAAAGCCTTCGATGGTACTAGCCTCTCTCTCAGGAATATTATGGAACTTAAAAACGTTAGTTCAATACTTGATTGGTCAATAATGCACTCATATAGAGGGTGCAAATTCGGTGGACCTGAATAAATACAAAATATATTTAATTGATAATGAATTAAATAAATTTATAGTACGACTCTCCCCAGCTCCACCGCATCGGTTATCAAATTTCATTAAAACGCTATAATCTTTATTGATTATAGCGTTTTTAGGGTCTTTTCAAATTTGATCATTTTTACTCAAAACTCGCGAGAGCTATCATAGACCTATTTGAAAAAATCAAAAAAAAGGTTTCACTAGGTCTTGCAAAGTACTGGTAGGCCACCTGGTCATTAAATGCACATCTTGAATTGAGTGATTTAATTAAGATCTCCACCGAAATTAATTGTCTACTGGATTTTCATGGCCTACCCGGATACCAAGGTTTTTCTTAAAAAGTTGAATAAACAATTCACACCACTTATTCAACGACCCGGCTACTTTATTCAACCTCCCGGTGTTGTGGTCAAATCTAAGGCTTTGTTCGTTTGTCGTTAGATGTATAGAAATTGTCATTATGCCGACATTCAAGCCAACCCTCTTAAGTACCATCGCACCTGGAGTATGTGTGATTGTCGACAGCGCCGGTTGCAAGTACATTCCACCATGAACACACCCGCCTGTTAAAACACGATCAGGGAAAGAATATCCAGCGACAGCCTGGGATTAATATACCAGCATGAGCAGCACCAATGCTGCGGCCGTTTTTAGCAGTGCAGTCCCTTTTAACCATCGTTGCGCATTGCCCTTCGGTATTCATCATTGCTGGTCTGCCACCATTTAATCTTTCAACGTTACAAATACTATTGTACACATTAAATAATAATAAACATTTAAAAACATCGATATGATAATGAAAAACAGTCTCCCATCTTCCAGGATTTTCACCGGGCTATTCTTGTTAACACTGATTATTACTGCGGTATCCTGCGATAAGGATGATGATATGCCACCTGCCACATCCAACACGGTAGTAGACGTTGCCAGTACCAATGGGTTTACCACGCTGGTAAGTGCAATCAATACAGCAGGTTTAACTGCCACCCTTAATGGCACCGGGCCTTTCACAGTATTTGCACCCAGTAATGCGGCGTTCTCTGCTATTTCTGCCCCGTCGGACCCGGTGGCATTAGGCAATATTTTGAAATATCATGTTTTAAGTGGTAAGATTTTAGCTGCTACATTGCCCACCGGTTACAATACAGGCGCGGCAACACTGAATGGCGATTCCGTTTATGTTAAAAAGTTTCCTTCAGGCAATGCCTATGTAAATGGCGTAAAAGTAGATAAGGCAGATGTAAATGCGAGCAATGGCGCCGTGCATGTAATTGGAACGGTATTATTACCACCTGCTGCAAGTATCGTGGCTGTGGCACAGGCAGATACCACTTTTAAGTTGCTGGTGCAGGCCGTTGTAAAATGTGGTTTGGCGACAGCGTTATCAAATCCGGGTTCACTAACGGTGTTTGCACCTACCAATACAGCGTTCAAAGCTGCCGGTTTTGACAGCACGGCCATAGCCAACGCAAACCCGGCAACTGTTACTACGCTCACTAATGTATTGTTATACCATGTGGTTCCGGTGCGTGCTTTCTCTGCGGATCTAGTGGAAGGACTTACCACAGCGCCAACATTGCTCACCGGCAAGTCACCTGCCTTTAGCGTAAGCGGAGGAGCAAAAGTAACCGGTAGCGGCAACGGTGGATCTGCCTCCAACATCGTCAAAGTAAACGTTGGGGCAAAGAACGGGGTAGTACATGTTATAGACAGAGTCTTGCTGCCCTGATCAAACCATACTAAAATACCATACCTCTAAAAACCAAAACAGTCCCGCCTATTACCGGGACTGTTTCTTAATTTTAGGACATACGATGTTTACAAGTAAGTACAGGTACGGTATTATTATATTGCTGGGGGCGTATTCTTATATCAATACACTCTTTACCGAGGTATATGAATATTATGGCATTCATTCGAACTGGTATGATGTAATGGGTATAATGATTATTATAACCCTGGTAGTATGGGAAGCCAACCGGTTAATACTTTCTCTTTTGCAGCGATATAGCAGTAAATGGCCTACAGCGCGTTTCCTGGTCGTTTTTTTCTTATTGGGCATGACGGCGTCATCATTGCTAACATTGGCTATAAGTTATGCAGGTGCAGACTGGTTGCAGCTCACCGGTATTAAAATGAGGATGGGTACAAAGCTCGCTTTTACTTATGGCACCCGCATCAACCTCTTCCTTCATATAATCAATGGCATTTTTATTTTTAACCGGCAATATAAAACCAAGCAACTGGAAGCCGAAGAGATGAAACGGATAAATGCCCAGGCGCAGTTGCAGGCTATAAAAAACCAGGTCAATCCACATTTTCTTTTCAATAACCTCAATGTGTTATCCGGTATGGTTATCAGGGACAACCCGGAGGCCAATACCTTTATCGAAGAGTTTTCAAAAGTTTACCGGCACATTCTCAATAGCCAGGATAAGGAACTCATCCCCCTTGCCACAGAACTGGAATTTATTAAGCCGTACATATTCCTGCTGGAGAAAAGATTTCCGGAAAGTATTTCCGTTCGCATTGATATTAATGTAAACTATTATCAATGGCTGATTGTTCCAGCATCATTACAGATGCTGATGGAGAATTCTATCAAACACAATATTCTTTCTGCAGCCAGGCCTTTGCAACTAACCATTACGGTTAAGAACAATGCAAAAATCATTGTGAGCAACAACCTTCAGCTAAAACCGCAGATAGAAGAGTCTACCCAACTGGGATTAAAAAATATTGCGCAACGGTATGAACTGATAGCAGGAGAGCATATTGAGATCCATAAAAATGATAGTAGTTTTACCGTTGCACTGCCATTGATACCACCAACAACATGACAACGCTTATCATTGAGGATGAAAAAATTGCAGCAGAACGGCTACAATTGCTGTTGCAGCGATGTGCACCCCAGGTGCAGGTTTTGTCGGTGCTTGATACCGTGGAAGCCAGTGTCGCATGGTTCTTTACTCACCCGACCCCGGATTTTATTTTACTGGACATTCACCTGGCCGATGGATCTGCTTTTGAGATATTCCGGCAGGTAAACATCCTGGTGCCTGTTATTTTTACCACCGCCTTTGATCAGTATTCCATGGAGGCGTTCAAATTATTAAGTATAGATTATCTTCTAAAACCTGTGACTGCCGACGCACTGTCTTTTGCTATTCACAAACTGCAAACCCTTCGTCAGCCACAGGCGCCGCCGATTTTTTACACCCAATTACTGCAATTGCTGCAACAGGCGCAGCAGAAATACAAAACCAGGTTTGTAGGTAAGATTGGCCCGAAAACATTTTTCATAGATATTAATGAGATAGCCTATTTTTTATCGGATAACAAAATCGTGCGACTTTATACCTGCGAGGGCAATCATTATGTGCTGGAATACACCCTGGAAGCGCTGGAAAAAATGCTGGACCCCGTTCAGTTTTTCCGCGTAAACAGGAGTGTTATTGTAAAGGCGAAAGCCATTGAACAGGTGAAGCCATACATTAACAGCAGGCTGAAAATAATTGTGCGCGCCGGCTCTAAGCAAAGCGAAGCCATTGTGAGCCGCGACAGAGTAAACGAATTTAAGAACTGGGCAAATAATTAACTATTTATATGAAGCAGGTATTAATGTTGCTGGTATGGATGATAATGGAAATTCCCAGCGCTACCGCCCAACACAATATTACCCAGAATTCTACAACAAGTAGCGATTTTCGGGGCGGCTTATTATATGCGGGTGGTATTGGGTGTTGCGGGATGGTCCTGCGATCTATCTGTTGAGTTTGAATGTGATCCGCAGTACTAACTAAAATTGCTATCATCATCAACCTGTTTATTACAACTTTTACAATATATTTTAATGAATTAAGTTTTAGCAAATTATACTTATGATTGGTATGACACTAGTGTCATGTCAATCATAAACTGTCGGTTATTTTAGCTATCAGCTATCAGCAGTCAGCTATCAGGAAATCAATGCTAGAATTAGTTTCCTCCTGATAGCTGATAGCTGAAGGCTGATAGCCAAAGCGTCATTTTAGAG
>JBDSBP010000143.1:0-11499 GCA_039921525.1 Chitinophagaceae bacterium
GGCCCTGCTCACCAAAAAGGTAATAGATAATAGCTTCGAGGTACTGGCGATCCAGATGATGACGGTGCTCCAGGCGATAGACTACCTGGGCTGTGTGCCGCGGTTATCGGGCAGTACGCGGGCGGTACACCATGCAGTCAGGAAAATATTCCCGAAGTTTATCGAGGATACCCCCAAGTACAAAGACCTGGAGCGGATAAAACGTTACTTAGAAGAATCTGAAGAGGTTTTTTCGTTTAAGGAAACACGTCTTTTGCCAGACAATGTACTGACTTAACCACAGATGCAAAAAATTATCAAATTAACTGCTTATGAAAAATAACGAGATTATAGAAAAAACAAACGCTTTCCTTGTGGAAGAGTTCGAAGTTAACGCAGCTAAAATAAGTCCCGCGGCAAATTTGAAAGAGACGCTTGAGTTAGACAGTCTCGATTATATCGACCTGGTAGTGGTCATTGAAAGCAATTTTGGATTTAAAGTAAAACCCGAAGATTTTTCGGGCATTACCAGTTTCCAGGATTTTTATGATTATTGCATTTCACGGGTGCATGCCAAGGAATTAGTTTAGAATTGTAGGGGCGGGCCGATTTTTTAATCGACTCTTTCAATCTTCATCCTTATCATGTTCGTTTTTTGGCCGGAAAATTTAGAATCCAATATTCTTTATATTTGAGATTTCAATATTATCATGAAGTTGAATGTCATAATCACGATGTTCCTCGTTGCGTCAGGGATGATCGTACAGGGCCAGAACAGTAAAAAGGAATTAAACAAATCAGAATTTTATGCGGCAATGGCTTCTGAAAACCTGGTTAGTGTAGACGCCCTGCTAAAAGAGGTTACAAATTCATCCGTAAGTAACAAAGAAGCCTATGAAGGAGCTCTTTTAATGAAAAAAGCAGGATTAGCCTCCGGGCTGGGTAAAAAATTCAACCTGTTCAAATCCGGGCATAAAAAGTTGGATAAATCTATAGAAAAGGAAAATAAAAATGCTGAATTTAGATTTTTTCGCCTTATGATCCAGGAACAAGCGCCTGGAATTCTTAATTATTACAGCCAGATCGACGAGGATTCTCAATTAATTAAGTCCGAGTATAAAAACCTGCCGCAGGTTGTTCAAAAGGCAATAGTTAATTACTCCAAAAAATCAAAAGTTTTAAAACCGGAATTTTTTTAATTGGAATTAGCATGATAAAAAAGGTATTAGCTATATATTACACTCAAACGGGACAATTGAATGAAATCGTAGATAATTTTACTGCTCCGTTTACCAGGTCGGGTGTTTTGGTTGAAAAAGTAATTGTCAGTCCTAAAAAAAAGTATCCTTTTCCCTGGACCTCTGACAATTTTTTTGATGAGATGCCGGAGAGCGTTTTGAGTATTCCAACGGAGCTTGTTCCGTTTACGCTTAGAGAGCCATCTTATGATCTGATCATTTTTGCTTATCAGCCCTGGTTTTTATCTCCCAGTATCCCGGCTACCTCTTTACTGGTTCACCCTGCTTTTCAGGCTGTTTTAAAAAATACGCCTGTGGTAACGCTTATCGGAGCAAGAAATATGTGGCTAAATGCACAGGTTAGGGTAAAAAAAGCGCTTGGTAATTCAGGCGCCAACCTGGTAGGCAACGTGGCGCTGGTTGATAAAAATAACAATACCATCAGCGCGGTAACTATATTATACTGGATGCTTACTGGTAAAAAAGACCGTTATTTGAAGGTTTTTCCAAAACCGGGGGTTGCTGACGCTGACATTGCAAGATCATATGAATTCGGTGAAATAGTGTTGCAGCACCTGCTAAGCGGGGATTGGGGAAAATTGCAATCAAAACTTATTCAGGAGAAAGCTGTTGAAGTAAAATCTGATTTAATGTTTATAGAATCAAGGGCCAAGATCCTGTTTTCCATTTGGGCCAATCTTATCATCAAAAAGAAAAATAGGCGCCCCTGGGTATTTCTGTTCAAATATTATCTTTTAATTGCACTGTTTATTGTTGCCCCTATAGTAGTGTTTATCAACAAACTTACCTTTCAACCATTTTTGAGAAAACGGATCAATCAAAAGAAACAATATTATTTAGCATTGAATTAACCAGAAATACAGATGTTGTTGAACAAGGTTTATATCACAAAAACAGGTAATTTTTTTCCGAATGAGCCTGTTTCCAATGATGAAATGGAAGAGTATCTGGGTTTTATAGATGGCAAGCCATCTAAGGCGAAAAAGATTGTTTTGAGGAATAATGGCATCAAGCGCAGGTTCTATGCGCTAACGAAAGAGGGTAAAGCAACGCATACTAACTCGGAGATGACGGCGCTGGCTATCAGGAGATTATTCCGGGAGAATCCGGAGGACCTGAAAAATATTGACCTGTTAAGTTGTGGTACCTCTTCGCCCGATCAAATGATGCCTTCCCATGGTGTGATGGTTCACGGATGGTTACCCGAAACTGGACCCATTGAAGTAGTTTCGCCTTCAGGCGTTTGTTGCGCCAGCATGCATGCTTTCAAGTATGCGTATATGGCGGTACAAACAGGCAATGCCCATTATGCTGTTGCCACTGGTTCAGAAAGATTCTCTGCCTCTCTCCGATCCGAATTTTTTGAAGATGAAGTGAAAAGCCTTATTGCCCTGGAAGAAAATCCCTATATCAGTTTCGAGAAAGATTTTCTACGATGGATGTTATCTGATGGCGCCGCGGCATTTTTAATGTCTGACAAAATAAACAAAGATGGTTTAAATCTTTGTATAGAATGGGTGGAAGGAGTTTCTTATGCCCATGAGGTAGACACTTGTATGTATATGGCCTGCGAGAAAGAAAAAGACGGGACCTTAAAAAGCTACCTGGACTATTCACCTAACGAGATAATTTCCAAATCGCTGCTAAGTATTAAACAGGATACAAAACTGTTGGGCGAAAATATTGTTCCATTGGGAGGAAAAAAACTGAAATCGATTTTTATCGATAAGGGGCTTAATATCGATGAAATTGATTATTTTTTACCTCATATATCCAGCGAGTTTTTCAGGAATAAAATTGCCGAAACACTGAAAGAAAACGGGATGCCAATACCTCCTGAAAAATGGTTCGTTAATTTAACCAATATCGGAAATGTAGGAGCCGGCTCCATTTATTTAGTAGTGGATGAATTATTCCATAGCGGAAGGCTAAAAAAGGGAGAGAAAATTTTATTACTGGTGCCTGAAAGTTCCCGGTTTTCTTACATGTACGCATTGTTGACTGTATGCTAGGAATTTGTTTGAAGTAGAGATACTAGACCGTTTTACATTTTTGATAGCTGCCAGCTGATTGCTGAAGGCCGCCTTCACCTTATAATACTAAAAATATGAAAAAGGAAGACATTCCCCAGGACTATGGTTCTCTTTCCAAATTAACCAAAGAAATGTGTTATGCCGTAGATGACAAAGGTAAATATGTTACGGAATTAAGTACAGGGTGGGAAGTTAAAGCTACCGCCCTAAGCGTGGCCTGGAGAGATATAGAAGAAAGAGTGGCTGCGGCAAAACAAAAAGTTATTAATAATGAGGCCAGTCCCATATTATACTTTATGGAGCTGCGACTGATGGATCCTTCAATAGTATCTGCCTATACCGGCTTTTGGAAATGGCAGATTAGCGGCCATATGAAACCAGAAGTTTTTAAAAAGATGTCAGAGAAAAAGCTGCGTAAATACGCGGAAGCTTTTAATATAAGTATAGAGGATCTTAAAACCATGCATGTAAATGAAGACTGAATTTGGGCATCTGCAGGCGGCCCATTGTGAAAATGGTGTTACGACGAATTTATTGAGAGGTGTTGGCGTGAGCAAGTTAACAGAGCCGCTGGCTTTTGGAATAGGTTCCGGTCTTTTTTTTGTTTACATACCGTTACTTAAAATAAATAAGGGACCAGCAATTGCATTTCGCACTATGCCCGGACTGATCTTTAACAGAACCTGCAAATCATTAGGCATCGAGGTAATACGCAAGAAGTTCAGCTCGAAAGAAACGGCACAAAGGGTTTTGCTGGAATGCCTGGCGGCCGGGCAGCCCGTTGGATGCCAGGTAGGTGTTTACTACCTTTCATATTTCCCCAAGGAATACCGCTTTCATTTCAATGCGCATAACGTAATTGTTTATGGTAAGGAAGAGGACAATTTCCTCATCAGCGATCCGGTAATGGAAACCGTTACTTCATTAAGCAGCTATGAACTGGAACGGGTGAGGTTTGCAAAAGGAGCATTGGCTCCGAGGGGGCAGATCTATTATCCTAAAGAAACAACCCATATCGTTACCGATGATGTGATCCGTAAAGCCATAAAAACCGGCATCAAAAGAAATGTCCGGGATATGTTACGCATACCTGGAAATATTGCCGGTGTAAAAGGTATAAAATTTATGGGCAACAGGATCAAAAAATGGCGGGATAAACTGGGCCCTCAAAAAGCCGGACTCTACCTGGCCCAACTGGTGCGTATGCAGGAAGAAATCGGCACCGGTGGGGGAGGCTTTCGATACATCTATGCGGCATTTTTGCAGGAAGCATATGCTTTTCATGCGAATGAATCATTTTTAGAAGTTTCCAGGTCATTCACGAAAGCCGGTGATCTTTGGCGCAATGCCGCAGTACAGGCGGCAGGCATCTATAAAGGCAGGATAGGCAGCCAGCAAGACTTCAACGTGATGGGCGATTACCTCCATGAAATTTCCGAGATTGAAAAACAAGCGTTTACAGTCTTGTCTAAAATTAAATGGCATTGATGAATCCTCACGCCGTTAGCGTAAAAAATCTTGATTTTAGCTATGAAAGTCATGCAGGCAATGTGTTCTCTCAACTGAACCTCAACATTGAAGAAGGGGATCGTTTTGGATTATTCGGTCCGAATGGGGCTGGTAAAACCACGCTGATGAGCTGCATGACCGGGTTGCTTCCCTTCCGTATTGGAAGCGTTTGGTTACTGGGAAAAGAAATAAAACCACATAATAAATCAATCAATAAACTTTTCGGCCTGGTTCCCCAGGACTTTTCTTTCTACCAGGACCTGAGCCCGGTAGAAAACCTGGAATTCTTTGGCGCCTGGGCCGGCTTGAAAAGACATGAAACCAGGAAAAGAACTAATGAGCTATTAGAGGTTCTGGGGTTGGCCGATGTAAAAAACAAACAAGTTCGAAAATTTTCCGGTGGAATGAAGAGAAGGATTAATCTTGCAATAGCCGTAATGCATCATCCCCGTATCTTATTCCTGGATGAGCCCACGGTAGGCGTAGATGTTCAAACCCGTCATGCCATTATTGATTATCTGAAAGAATTAAATAACCAGGGCACCACGCTTATTTACACCTCGCACCAGTTGAAGGAAGCGGAAGATCTGTGCACCACCATCGCCCTGATAGATGAGGGAAAGATCATTGCACATGATACGCTTAGCCAGTTATTAGTACAACACCACGAAAATGGTTTAGAGGGATTGTATATAAGTTTAACCGGTAAAGCGTATAGGGATTAGAGATCAGCTGTCGGCTGTCGGCTATCAGCTATCGGCTATCAGCTATCATCTATCGGCCGTCATTAATTGTGTCATTGGGTGAAGCATATAATTATAAAATTTATGATGGTTAATACTAATTTCATATTTAATACCCTTTAACGGTTGTAATTTATTTACCGGAATCTATTTAGTTAGCTTAGTAATCTGAAAGCCGATAGCCTATAGCTGAAAGCCAATAGCTGAAAGCCGATAGCCCATAGCCCATAGCCGAACACCGAACGCCGAACCATCATTAACTTCACTCTCGTAATGTATAAACTTTGGGCCACCATAATAAAAGATCTGCGCATTTTAACCCGTGACAAGGTTGGATTAACCCTGATGTTTATTATGCCGGTTTTACTGGCGATCGTTATTACCGCTATACAAAACAGCACTTTTGAATTGGTGAACGATAACAAAGTGCCCCTGTTAATTTCAAATGAAGATTCAGGGCAACTCGGCAAAAAACTAATAGAAGCCATCGAAAAAATAGGCATGTTCGACCTGAAACAGGTAACTGGCGAAAAAAGCGAAAAACTTGTTGTTGAAAGGATGCATGCAAAGGATGCATTGATTGCCGTTGTGATCCCCGAAGACTTTTCCTCGAAAATTATCGCAAAGGCCAAAAATATTACCGGCAAGGCTCTAAATGAATTTGGCCTCCAGGGAGATACCAATAAAGCAAAGGCTGGCAAAATGGATCCGCTGACTTTATATTATAATCCTGTGTTGCAATCATCTTTCAGGAGCTCTGTACAGGGAGCATTGCAAAGCGCCCTCCAGTTGGTAGAGAGCCGGGAAATTGTAAGAAATTTATACTTCTCCATCAATGAAAAAGAACTTCCCGCAGCGTTGGAGAACGATATCATCGATAACAACGTGGTGATTAACGAGATTCCGGTTTCAAGAGATGGGAATAGAACGATACCCAATGCCACCCAGCATAACATTCCTGCCTGGACGATATTTGCCATGTTCTTCGTGGTAATATCTTTGGGAAGCAGCGTGGTGCGGGAAAAGCTGAGTGGCAGTTTCATTCGTTTAAAGACCCTGCCGACAAATTATTTAGTGGCTTTGTTGTCTAAGCAAATAACGTATTTGGTTGTTACCATGGCTCAGGCAGCTGTTATTTTTGCCATTGGTGTTTGGCTATTTCCTGTTATGGGCCTGCCCGTTCTGGATCTGCCCGCGGATATTGCCGGTTTAATCTTTGTTTCATTAATTTGCGGATGGTGCGCTGTCAGCTATGCAATTTGCATTGGCGTATTTGCACAAACACAGGAGCAGGCGAATGGTTTTGGCGCGGTATCCATTGTGATCATGGCGGCAATAGGCGGTTTACTGGTCCCCAGTTTTGCCATGCCGCATTCGTTTAAAACAATTATGAAAATTTCTCCTTTGCATTGGTGCCTCGAAGCTTTTTATGGTTTATTTCTCGAAGCCGGAAAACTGGGTGATGTTATGATGAATATTATACCTTTATTGATTATGATCGTTTTGTTACAGCTTATAGCACTTTGGGGACTTAAACGTAAAAACCTGATTTGAATTATTTACGATGGAAACAGCAGCATTAAAACAACAATTGAAACAGCAAATAGTAGAGTTCCTGAATTTAATATCCGTAAAGCCGGAGGATATTAAAGATGATGAACCCCTGTTTGGCAGCGGTTTGGGGTTGGATTCTATCGACTCCATCGAGTTGATTGTTTTGCTTAGCCGGGAATATGGAATAACTATCCAGGACCCGAAGGAAGGCCGGAAAATATTGGTGGATATTAACACGATGGCCGATTACGTTGAAAAACACAGAACCAAGTAAAACCTTTATTATTGAGCCGGATTTTTGTAACAGGAATGGGAGTGATAAGCTCTATAGGCAATACTGTGGCTGAAAATCGCATGTCTTTAGTCGAAGGTAAATGTGGTATCGGTACACTCGAAATGTTTAATTCAAAGTATACCGGCAGTTTACCCGTAGGAGAAATTAAAGCCGGCACAGCTTCCTTGCTAGAGAAACTGCAGGTTACTGAACCAGGTGTCACGCGTACCACCCTTCTCGCGGTACATGCTTTTGAGGAGGCCATAAAAGACAGCCAGTTGAGTTCGGCCCAAATAGCTTCGATGGAGACTGCCCTAATCGGTGCCAGCACTGTGGGTGGAATGTGTCTCACAGACGAATTATACCACGACGCCAATAAGGATTCAAATGGATCTGAATATGTTTATTCGTACGACTGCGGATCGGTGAACATGTACCTGCAGGCTCGTTATGCTATGAATGGCATTATCAACACGATCAATACAGCCTGTTCTTCTTCTGCCAATGCCATCATGTACGGAGCCAGGCTTATTAAAAATGACCTGGCCAAAAGAGCCATCGTTGGTGGCGCCGATAGCCTGGCAAAATTTACCATCAACGGCTTTAACGCACTGCATATCTTGTCACCGGAAATTTGTGTTCCCTTCGACCGGGAACGCCGGGGATTGAACCTGGGAGAAGGAGCCGCTTTTCTCGTCTTAGAAGGAGAAGAAGATATTGGTGCCAGGAAAGTTTACGCGGAAGTAACAGGCTATTCCAATACAAACGACGCGTATCATCCTTCCTCGCTTTCTGAAAATGGAGAGGGCCCTTACCTGGCGATGAAAGCAGCCCTGGCTTTAGCGAATCTTGAACCCGCTCAAATTAATTTTATCAACGCTCATGGCACAGGCACAGAAAATAATGATGAAGTGGAAAGTCGCGCCATGCTGCGATTATTTGGAGAACCACCTGCTTTCGCATCCACAAAATCCAATACCGGTCATACATTGGGAGCGGCAGGAGCCATCGAAGCCGTATACAGCGTGTTGAGTCTCGCCCACCAGGAAGTATATCCCGGCCTGAATTTTAAAAATCCAATCGCAGGCACCGGACTAATACCTGTGTTATCCTATAAAAAAATACCATTGCAGCATATCATGTCCAATTCTTTTGGTTTTGGTGGCAACTGCAGTTCGTTGATTTTTTCCCAAGCCTGAGATCATGTTTTATATACATCAAACCACCTGTATTTCACCACAGCAAACTTTTTTACATCCCGATCTTCACCAATTCAGGGAATCGGTGGAAAATAAATTGAAAGTAATGGAGCCTGAATATCCAGGCATTCCACCCGGAATACTTCGCAGGATGGGAAAAGCGGTAAGAATAGGCGTGGGTGCAGCTTTGCCCCTGGTTCAACAGGTACCCGTAGCAGGGATTGTCATTGGAACGGCTAACGGTGGAATGGAGGATTGCATCCGGTTTCTAAACCAGATCATCCAATACGAAGAAGGCATGCTCACACCCGGCAATTTTGTTCAAAGTACACCCAATTCTATCGCGGCCCAACTGGGTTTATTGGGAAATAATAAAGGGCATAACAGTACGCATGTACATAGGGGCCTTGCATTTGAAAATGCGCTTTTAGATGTTGCCATGTTATCCAGGGAGCATCCCGGAAAAAATTATTTACTGGGAGCAGTAGACGAAATATCTACTTATAACTATAACATAGATTTTTTAGGTGGATGGTATAAAAAAGAAGCGTTGGCCAGCAAAGACTTATTTTCAATCGATAGCCAGGGAAGTATTGCAGGTGAAGGCGCTGCTATGTTTATAATAAATGATAAAAAAGAATCGGCTCAGGCATATTTGCAGGATATAAGCACCCTGCATACGGAGCGTGCTGAAGCTGTTACAGATCGCCTGCAATATTTCATGAATAAAAACCTGAATGACGGTGAAAATATTGACCTGCTTATTTCCGGTGAAAGCGGCGACAACCGCTTTGTAAAATTTTATAATGCGTGTGAAGCCCTCCTGGGAAATGACGTACCTATTGCCCGTTTTAAACATATGAGCGGTGAATTTGCCACCGCTTCTGCAATAGCGCTTTGGCTTGGCTGCCAGGCACTCGGCGAGCAGGCATTACCAACGCACATGCTAAAAAGTAATCCGATACAAAAAAATATTAAAAGGATACTTATATACAATAATTACAAAGGCATCCAGCATAGTTTTATTTTATTATCCAAACCCTGATTTTTGTGGTTACCATCAGAAATTTTTACACCTAAACCCTAACCTATAAGGTTTGAAGCACGGGTTCTTACACCCGAAACGCACCTTATAGGTTTGAATACGGACTCTTAGAAATTCTCTGTCATAACTAACTGGCCGTTTATATGGAATGATAAAATAAAAAGAATATCTCTTTTGCTTTTATTCTGGATAAATTATAGAAAATAACCGTCTTTAGAATCAAAATAAAATATTAAGAAAGATATTTATATTTTTGAACCGTAATTTCATATTTAAACCAAACATATCAATGAAAAAGTTAATTATCCTGGTAGCAATATTTAGCGGGGTGTTTATAGGGGCCAACGCTCAAAGTGATTATAAGTCAGCTATCGGCGGTCGATTAGGTTCGCCGATTTCATTCAGCTTTAAACAATTTATTATTAAAGATGCCGGCGCCATCGAATTAAATGCCGGTTTTGCGCCGGTAGGTTATGGTGCCTATTTTAGGATTGGAGGTATGTACCAGCATCATTTTCCAATTAAACCAGTGGAAGGTCTTAAGTGGTATGTAGGTGGTGGTATATTTGCTGATTTTTATCATTATGATAACCAGCATGATGGTTATGGCTATTCTAAATCATCACCAGGTGTAAATGCCGTAGGAGGCGTAGATTATAAGTTTAAAACGATTCCTTTAAATCTAAGCGCTGATTGGACACCATCTTTGTTCTTTAATGGTGATTTGTATTATTCAGGCAGGTTCAGACCTGGCTATGGTGCCATTTCCGTTCGTTATGTTTTAAAATAATGATACTTGGTAATATATAAATATAAGAAGCCACAAAAAATATTCTTTTGTGGCTTCTTTATTTATTTGTCGGGGCTTGGGCTTTCCTACCAGGGAATTAACGATTTTATGGGATGATCTTAAACGGTTCGATAGATTCTTATCGCGTTCAAGGGAACACCTTCCCACGAATATATTATTTTATATAATTTCCTAATGCCTTACCCGCATCAGCATACGCTTCCGAAATCCTTTCCCCCGTATCAAAGTCATAACCACCAAATGTTCTGCCCAGGGCTCTTTGAACGGATATTTTGGCAATTACAGTATTTTGATTAGCAGTTTCCACTATCCATGCCTCGGCATTTATCTCAGCGTTTTTACGCATGATGCCAATATTAAATCCTGGCTCGGTAAACTGGGTTTTAAATATGAGGGTATATTTTGCGTCTTTTTTTATTGACATCCCACTGGCTTTCTCTAATAATTCATTAAACTTCGGCTCGAAGCGCGCAGATCTGTCGCTCTCCCAGTTTTTTGCCCAGGTGTCTCCTTTACCGGGTTCCTTTTTATTATAATCCGCTGTCTTGTTTCTAACATAATCTTCCTCCTTATCAAACTTGCCAACTTTCATATTTTCATACACAAATAAGGTATTGATGGATTTTTCCTCTTTTAAGGCCGACAGGTTTCCGTCAGTTAATTTGAGCCGTTGGGCGCTGGAATGGTAGCTGGTCAATACCATGAAAAACACCAGGGAACAGGTTAATAAATATTTCATATCGGTAAGTTTAAGTGATCAATCAATAAAAATATATAAAATAAGTGAATAAAGAAATAGGGTATGATACTATCTTACCTTAAATTCCCTCAGGTGGATATCCAGGACTGCTGTGTTTGCCCAAACATATAAATGATTTTCATATCTTCAAATCCTAACTATGTAATAATCAAAATCTGGTAATTTTATAATATTTTTACTTGTTTTGTTCAGAAGTATTTACAATTAGAAAACAAGATAGTCGATGATAGCTGTTGGAGAAAGGATGCTTTCGGTAGATGATATGTCAGAGCTGCTTTTTAAGGGGCGTGCATTGAGTTTATCAGGAACGCGGGTTGAAAAGGTAGGGGTGAA
>JBDSBP010000144.1:0-6678 GCA_039921525.1 Chitinophagaceae bacterium
GAGATACACGGAGGCGCTCTGTGAAACTCCGTGCCTTCTCCGTGTAGCTCTGTGTAATATATTTGCTGCCCAGACATGCGACAGAACCAACAGAATAACTTCATGACTTGTCAAAGTAGAATTAATGGTTAATGGTTAATGGTTAATGTTGGTTAATAGTTCCGAAATTTAACGGTGCGACAGTTGGAACTTGCAGTTGCAGGTAAACAAATCAACCTCAAACCTTTAATATTACTTCCGAGTTATTACATAGTGACATCGGACCAACCTGGTGTTCAAAGCTGATAGCTGACGGCTATACTCATAACTCAGACATTGCCTAACAAAACTGCATCGAGGGTGTTTTCCATGGATTCCAGTTTAGATTGTAAATCGGTTGGTAATGACTGGTTGAAGGAAGGAGCAGATCGGTCGGTTGCAAACCAAACCAGCACCATAGATACATAGTCCTGCATGTCTTTACCGGCAAATTGCGTTTTATACTCAATAATCTTATCCTGGATATCTTTAACTGCTTTTCTAACTATTTCCTCGTCCTTGGGTTCTATTTTGATACGATAGTTTCTATCAGCGATCAATATATTTATGGCGACTAGTTCCTGCAAATCTATAAGTTTAAGTGTCGGTTAATGGTGTGAGAGAATTGATAGTTATTCGTTCAATGATGCAATGCATTTATCGACGTCTTTCAAATATTGGTTTATCTTTTTTTCAAAACTTTTCTTTTCATCTTCTTTCATTTCTCCTTTAGACGCTTTTAGAACATCAATGCGTAATGCCAGTAATTGGAGCTGATCATCTTTTTCCTTTTCGCTTAACTTTAATATCTGCAGCTCATTTTTAAGTTTCTCATTTTCTTTTTGTAAAAAAGAAAATTTTTTCAGCACTTGCAGAAGTTTATCGTTGATGCGCCTGATATGTTCGTCGAATAAGTTCAAAAAATGAGTTCAAAGTTTTAAATTCAACGTTTAAAGTTGGGTTCGATGGTTTGAAAGATCGTTCATTAAATAGTCAGCCTGACAGGTATAAACTTTTTATGTACCCAAAGCTGAAAGCGGATACCTGATGGCTGATAGCGCTTTCACTTCCTTATCTCAGCCTGTAGTTCCTTCTCAAAAGAAGTCATAATGCTATTCATCATATCATCAATTTCCTTATCGTTCAGGGTTTTTTCCTTATCCAGAAATGTAAAACTCATAGCCAGCGACTTTTTGCCATCACCCAGTTTATCACTTTCAAAAATATCAAACAGCTGCATGGTTTGAAGTTTTAATAGCTTTATTTTGTTCACTGTTTTCTCAACGTCTGAATAGGCCAGGTTTTTTGGTACTACAATAGCTAAATCTCTCCTGACAGGTAATTGCCTGGGCAACTCCGTATAACTCAAATTTTTCGCCGGGTCTGAATACGCTAGCACATCCCAGGAAAAATCAGCAAAAATTACCGGCTGCTTTATGTCAAAACGTTCTAATACTTTTGTAGAAACGGTTCCTACTTGTAAAAGGAGTTTCCCATTTACAGACGCGCGCAATCCATTTTCTAAGAAGCCAGCGTCGGCGGGTTCAAGGTCGGGTTCAGCAACACCCATTAGTTGAAGAATACCGGCCGTTATGCCCTTCATAAAATAAAAATCTGCTTTTGCCAGTTCGTTTCGCCACGAGACCTCCTGAACATGGCCGGTAGCATATAATGACAAATGATCGTGCTCTTCATATTTACCAATCCCATTGGTACGATAGGTTTTTCCGAATTCAAAAAACAGCAGGTTGCTGTGCCGTCGGTTAAGGTTATATGCCAACGATACCAAACCGGTCTCCAGCATAGAAGGACGCATGATATTTAACTCGGTGCTCAGGCTGTTAACCATCTTAACGGCAGATTGTAAAATTTCTTCATCAAAATACCTGCTATTCGTGATGGAATTGGTCATTATTTCATGAAAACCAGCGCCGGTGAGATAATTAGAAATTTTCTCTTTATATGCCGCCCGGGAATTATCATCTACCGAGGGTGAGATTGTTATGCTACTGGGTATTTCAATATTATCATATCCATCAATCCGTAGTATTTCTTCCACTATATCTGCCGGTATTGAAATGTCCGTCTTACTGTAAGGCACTTTCACCAGCATTTCATCAATACCCTCTTTAATCATTTCAAATCCCAATGCTTCCAGTATTTTCCTGATGGCATCCTGGTGATAGTTTTTTCCGCTTAGTTTTTTAAGGTAATGATATCTGACAACTACCTCCGTTCTGGGTTTAGGGTCGGGATACACATCAATTATATCAGATGCAATTTTTCCTCCGGCAATTTCTTTGATCATAATTGCAGCCCGCTTCAATACATTTACGGTATTAGAGATATCAACCCCTTTCTCAAAGCGGCTGGCAGCATCTGTACGCAGGTTATGCCTGAAGGATGATTTCCGGATTGATTCCGGATTGAACCAGGCACTTTCCAGGAAAATATTAGTGGTACTATCCTTAACACCGCTGGAGAAACCGCCAAAAACACCGGCTATGCACATCGGTTCATCTTCATTGCAGATCATAAGGTCCTGAGCTGATAATGTGCGTTCCTTTTCATCCAGGGTGATGAAGGGGGTTCCTTCTTCCAGGTTTTTCACGATAATTTTTCTGCCCTTAATTACATCGGCATTGAAAGCATGCAGGGGCTGACCTGTTTCATGCAAGATATAATTGGTGATATCAACAATATTATTGATCGGACGCAGGCCAATGGATTTCAATTTATCCTGCAGCCATTTTGGTGAGGGAGCAATAGTTACGCCTTTTATACTCACTCCGGCATAACGCTGGCAGGCAAGTTTGTTTTCAATACTTACGATAATGGGTAAGCTGTTATTGTCAGCTTTGAAGGTATTGGTAAAAGGTGTTTTTGTTTTGATCATTTTTTTATCATGATGTACCAGGTAGGCACATACATCCCTGGCAACACCCAGGTGGCTCATCGCATCCATACGATTGGGTGTTAATCCTATCTCGTAAATAATATCGTCATAAGGCTCAAAATAAGAGGAAGCGGGGCTCCCTGTTTTAAGCGTAGAAGGCAAAATCAATATTCCTTCATGGCTGTTGCCCAGGCCCAGTTCATCCTCTGCGCAGATCATCCCATAACTTTCAACATTACGGATGGTGGCTATTTTCATCGTCATGGGTTGGCCATTGGCAGGATAAATGGTAGCGCCTACCGGGGCAACTACAACTTTTTGCCCGACCGCAACATTGGGAGCTCCGCAAACAATCTGCAGCACTTCCTTATTACCGATATCTACCCTGGTCAATTTTAATTTATCAGCATTAGGGTGGTTTTCGGATTCTATAACCTCTCCTATAACAAGGTCTTTGAGTCCACCCCGTATAGATTCGTATTTTTTCATGCTTTCTACTTCCAATCCTATGGAGGTAAGAATTTTGGAAAGCCGCTCCGGTTCAACCTTTACTGGCAGATACTCGCTAAGCCAATTGTAACTAATGGTCATTGCTAACGCTCCTCTGGTTTTTAAGGGCTCGAAAATACGAAAAAGGTATGAGCTATAAGGTGTGAGGTATGAGGTATGAGGTATGAGCCTTCGGAATAAGTCATAGTTTAAGGGTAAATGAGAAAATTATTTTTAGACGTATTCCAGGTGTTCTGCTCATACCTCATACCTCATACCTTTCCTCCAGAACGCATACAAATTTTTTTTCAGATCTGCAACAGCAGGGTGATAGCGCGCGGAAAAATATAGAAAAAAGACCTCGAAAACGCCGAAAGCCCATCCTGTAGTTTGAAAACCCTGACCAAATTTTTAACCTTAATTCTTTATGCACCGCGTGTGTGTATAATTATCCTGCTAAGGCGCAAAACTTTTTTAAATTGTGGAATAATGGGTGATTGTTATGTATAACGCTGCAATTATTGTGGATAACTATGTTCATTACTTCGTAATAAATATTGATTAAGAAAAATTTTCTTTCAGGAAGAATAGCTGTTTATATTCGCCGTCCTGATTTAGGAATCATAATTCTTTCACATTAGCATAACAATTTAATAACATTCAAAATAAAGTAACAAACCGGTAATTAACGCTTGCAAACAATATGACCATTCACGACTTTTAATCTGACCATGGAAGTTACTAACCTGAATAAAGATCGAAAAAACTACCGTAAGAGTTCGCTTGATATGAGCACAATGGTTTACGGTAAAGTACCCCCACAGGCAAAAGACCTGGAAGAGGCGGTGCTGGGTGCAATAATGTTGGAAAAGGGTGCTTTTGATGCTGTGGTGGAGATATTGAAACCCGAATGTTTTTATGTAGAAAGTCATCAGCGCATTTATAAAGCTATGCAGGGACTTGCTCATAAGAGTCAGCCTATTGATATCCTGACGATCGTGGAAGAGTTAAAGTTCAGAGAAGAGCTCGATATTGTAGGAGGGCCCTGGTATGTTACCAAGTTAACCAATTCGGTGGTGTCTTCGGCTAATATAGAAGCCCATTCCAGGATTATTCTGCAAAAATTTATTCAAAGGGAACTTATTCGAATTAGCGGCGAAATTATTGGGGATGCCTATGAAGACAGTACCGATGTTTTTGACCTTTTAGATGATGCGGAGAGCAAATTGTTCGAGATAACCAATAACCACCTCCGTAAAAATTTTGATAGCATTGCGACGGTCTTGGTTAAAACAATTGAACGCATCGAAGACCTGCGGTCGAAAAATGAAGATATCAGTGGTGTTCCTACCGGTTTTAAAACGTTGGACAAGATTACTTATGGCTGGCAGCCTACTGACCTGATAATCCTGGCTGCCCGTCCTTCCGTTGGTAAAACCGCCTTTGCGCTTAACCTTGCCCGTAGTGCTGCCTTACATCCAACCAAGCCAACCGGTGTGGGGTTTTTTAGCCTGGAAATGAGTGCCGGACAGTTGGTACAAAGAATACTAAGCGCGGAAAGTGAAATATGGTTAGAAAAGATTTCCAGGGGTAAACTGGAGGAGCACGAGATGAAACAGTTGTATGCAAAAGGCATTCAGCACTTGGCAACGGCTCCCATATTTATCGATGATACAGCCGCACTGAACATATTTGAATTAAGGGCCAAATGCCGTCGCCTGAAGAGCAAACATAATGTTGGTTTAATTATTATTGATTATCTGCAGCTGATGAGTGGAACAGGGGATAATAAAAACGGCAACAGGGAACAGGAAATCAGTCGCATTTCAAGGGATTTGAAAGGACTGGCAAAAGAACTGCAGGTACCAATTATTGCCCTGAGCCAATTGAGCCGGGCTGTAGAGTCGAGAAAAGAGGGTAACAAAATGCCACAGCTAAGTGATCTCCGTGAATCAGGCGCCATTGAACAGGATGCAGATATGGTTATGTTTTTGTACCGCCCGGAGTATTACGATATTACGGCTAATGAAATGGGGGAGAGTAATAAAGGCGAAACGCATGTGCGCATTGCCAAACACCGTAATGGCTCGTTGGAAACCATTAAACTCCGCGCGTTGCTGCATATTCAAAAATTTGTAGAAGATGATGATGGTGTTGGTGGTGGTGGTGGTGGTAGTATGCCAACGGGAGGCAACTGGAGACCAGTTGAAGACATTGATAGCCCTAAATTGTACATACAGGCAGGAAGCAAAATGAATATGAAACCGTTGGACGACGACGATGCGCCGTTTTAGCTATCGGCTATCGGCTATCTTGAGTAAATCGCGGTACAATATCGTAAAAAAGAGTATTATAGTTGATATTACTTCATCTTAAAACACAAAGCCGATAGCCGATAGCTTACAGCTGTTAGCCTTCTTCCCCACATGTCACTTCCTTATTTCTATTCAGAACAGGTAAAAAAAGATAATTATATTATTAGCCTGGAAGAAGGTCCTTCGCGGCATATTACACAGGTGCTGAGGATGGAACCTGGTGAGAGGTTGCTGTTAACCGATGGAAAGGGTAATGTACATTCTGCAGAAATTTCGCAGATTCATAAAAAATCCACCGGCGTAAAAATTCTGTCCAGTGTTCATTCCAAACAATCAACTCCAGGAATTTCCATCGCTATTTCTTTAATAAAAAACACCACACGATTTGAGTGGTTCCTTGAAAAGGCAACAGAGATAGGTGTAAACGAAATAATACCACTTCTCTGCGAACGAACTGAAAAGCATCATTTTCGGTTAGACAGGATGAAAAGTATACTGGTAAGCGCAATGTTGCAAAGTCAGCAGGCATGGTTGCCAGAATTGTCGGAACCAAGAGATCTGTTGAAAAACTTTTCTCAATTTAAATATCCCCAAAAATTTATTGCCCATTGCGAAGGAACTGAAAAACATGCTATCAGGAACGTTTTTGAGAAAGATAAAGACGTTTTTATGCTGATTGGCCCAGAAGGAGATTTCACTCAAAAAGAAATAGAGGAGGCAATACAAAATAATTTTCTGCCGGTTACTTTAGGCGAAACAAGGCTTAGAACCGAAACTGCCGGTATTGTAGCTGCGTGCCTGTTGAAAAATTTATTATAAACTATCAGGTTGCAATATCCCGCTCTTCATCCTTGATTTCGTGCGTGATCTTAGGCTCTCTTAACTGAACGGGTGGAGCTTTCCTTTTCCGCATCCACATATTCAGCATCTCAACTCCGAAAGAAAAAGCCATGGCGAAAT
>JBDSBP010000145.1:0-23836 GCA_039921525.1 Chitinophagaceae bacterium
CGGTTTGTACTGGTCACCACAAAAAGATGCAAAGATTCAAATCTATAAAAAAGACAACCAATATTATGGAAAGTCAATTTGGGTGGCAACTCCCCGGAAAGATACCAGGAATCCAAATAAATCTTTAAGTACGCGGGAAGTTCTCGGCATTGAGTTGCTGACAGACTTCTCGTACAGTGATGGTGTTTATAACGAGGGGAAAATATATGATCCGCAAACGGGCAAAACATATAATTGCAAAATGAATTTGATCGGGAATGTTCTTAAAGTCAGGGGATATATTGGTATTTCACTATTTGGCCGGACGGAGCTTTTCGAACGTCTTAATTAACAGCATTGAGGTTTGAATAACACTCTGAAAATATTCTACCTGTCTTAATTGAAAAATTTTATTATTTCCTTCTTTAGATAAAAATTTTATGCTTCTGTAATCATTGGAATCTTATTGGGGCTTTTAGCCATAATGACTATTGCTTTATTAAAGCGTTTGAACAAACCTACAATGTACGCATTGATATTATCAGGAATCGGCTTTCTATATGTTGGATTTACATGGACTGATATAACTTCTTTAATTATAAATTGTTTACAGGCTGTATTTTTTCTTTTGGTGGCATATTTTGGAGTAAAAAAGAATTTAAATTTTTTGATAGCAGGTTATTTCCTTCATGGAAGTTGGGACCTGCTTTATAATTTTTTACCCAAATCGGATTTAATCCCTCCGCATTATGATCTTTTCTGCTTAGCCGCTGACTTTACAATCGGTTTTTATTTATTTGGGCTAAATTATTTTAATGCAACTAAAACGAATATAATTAGAGAAAATAATCAATCATTTTTACTTAAAAACGAACTATGAAATACTATTGGAAAATGCCAAATGGATTGAAATATTATTTTCAATTAGAACTCGAACAATATAAAAATGAATTTGCGAAAGGCAATTTGCAATGTGCGTTTAGGCACCTTGAAAGGTCACATGTAATTGGCCAGGCCTGGTTTACACAACATACCTACGTGCATTGGTTAATGTTTAGATTTGGAATCAAAATCAAGGATAAAAGTGAAATCCTTGGACAATTGCCCAGATTACTATTTGGAGGCGTAAAATCGTTCGTTGGGCTAATTCCGGTAGGTAACACGGGGGGAGCAAACGTGCCCCCATTGCAGGCAATGGAAATACCTGCAGATTTGAAAATGATATTAAAGCCTTATAGAAATGTAGTGAAATAATTATTAGAAATTGTATGCCAACACTTTCTTTTCAGCCCCACATCAAAAAGATGTAAATCAAACCTGTAATTATTTAACAGATCCAGATAAAAGCATAATTAGTTTTGTATTGCGGAACTGCGAATATGCAGCACTAAAAACATGTGTTCAAGAAACGGATATGTAGGTGCACCAGGCGTTCATCATTCTTAAAAAATAAGCAAATATGAAGTTGTTATTTCTTGTGCTGGCAAATTTGTTAGTGTCAATGATGTCGTTTTCCCAGCATAGCGCGATGTCGATGAAAATGGACGGAGACTCTAAAAACGTTCGCTTGCCCTTTTACACTAAAATTAAAGAGCGTGTAATTTACCATTTATATATAAGTGATACTATGGTAAACTACACAGGCAAACCAGTAAATGCAGTTGCCGTCAACGGCTCTATTCCTGCACCAACTTTAACTTTTTCGGAGGGAGACTCAGCCGAAATATATGTTCATAATACGATGATGATGGAAACGTCAGTACATTGGCATGGGCTAATTTTACCCAACCGGTATGATGGCGTATCTTACCTTACCACCGCACCAATAAAAGGAGGAGAGACTCATTTTTATCATTTTCCTATCGTTCAAAATGGCACTTACTGGTATCATTCACACACTATGTTACAACAGCAAAGTGGTATGTATGGTGCCATTGTAATAAATAAGCGGAATGACGTTCCTCAAAAGGAATATACCTTATTATTAAGTGACTGGACAAATGAGAAACCGGAACAGGTGGATCGCTCTTTGCACAACGCCACGGATTGGTATGCAATCCGGAAAGGCAGTTCACAGAGTTATGCCGAAGCCATACGTAGTGGACATTTCAAAACCAAACTCACCAATGAATGGAAACGTATGGCGGCTATGGATGTTAGCGATGTTTATTACAACACCTTCCTAAGCAATGGCGAACCAGAGAAGGAAGTTCCGCAATTTAAAGCAGGGGATAAGGTAAGGCTCAGGATAATTAACGGTAGCGCCTCCACGTATTTTTGGCTTCGGTATGCTGGAAGCAAATTAACAGTAGTAGCCAATGATGGAAAAGATGTTGAGCCTGTTGAAGTCGACAGAATGCTCATAGCCGTCTCCGAAACGTACGACATAATTATTACTGTTCCGGATCACAGAAGTTATGAGTTTTTGGCAACTGCCGAAGACCGTACGAAATCTACTTCAGTATGGTTGGGCAAAGGCACCAGGGTTAAATGCAAACCAATGGCACGATTAAAATATTTTGAAGGGATGAAGATGATGAATGATATGACAAAGATGAATGGCGAAATGAATGATATGGGTATGAAAATGAGTTTGCAACAAATGGATATGAACACGGTAATGTACCCAGAGATTACCGGTAATGAAAAGGCTACCAAAGAAATCGGCAATGCGACGAATATTGACGATTTGTCAAAACCTGTCACAACATTAAACTATGCCATGTTGCGATCTACTATAAGAACTACGTTACAGGATGCACCTTTTAAGGAACTACATTTCAATCTTTCCGGCAATATGAATCGGTATGTTTGGACAATAGACAATAAAACCGAATCAGAAACAGATAAGATTTTGATTAAAAAGGGCGAGAATATTAAGATCATTATGTACAATGGCACTATGATGCGCCACCCTATGCACCTTCATGGTCATTTCTTCCGGGTACTAAATGGACAAGGCGAATATGTTCCCTTAAAAACGGTGTTGGATATTATGCCGATGGAAACCGATACCCTTGAATTTGCTGCTACTGAAAGTGGAGATTGGTTTTTCCATTGTCATATACTATATCACATGATGAGTGGAATGGGTAGACTATTCAGCTATGAAAATTCTCCTGTTAATCCCGAAATCAAGGATCCCAAAAAGGCGATCAGGAAAATCTATGCCGATGACAGGAAGATACACATTATGGCAAAAATTGGCCTGGAGAGTAATGGAACTGATGGCGAAATAATTTTTTCAAACACCCGGTATCAATTGCAAACGGAATGGCGCATTGGATTAAATAATAAAAACGGATATGAAACCGAAACACACTTCGGAAGATACATTGGGAAAATGCAATAGTGGTTCCCTTACATCGGCTGGGATTTTAGACATCGCAAAATAGATTTACCTGAAAAAGGATATTTAAGGCCTGAATATGGCAAAGATAATCGGAAGGCATTCTGTATCGGTGTTCAATATACCTTACCGTTGTTAGTTAAAGCTGATGCCAGGTTTGATACCGATGGCGAACTGCGATTTCAGTTAATGCGGGAAGATATTACTGTTTCAAAGCGCGTTCGTTTCAATTTTATGGTGAATTCAGATAATGAATATATGGCAGGGTTAAGGTATGTTGTTTCAAAGTACTTTTCATTGTCCAGCCATTTTGATAGTGATATGGGCCTGGGTGCAGGATTCACACTAAACTATTGATCCACTTAAAAAATGGGAACGATTCACATGTTTTAGTCATCATTTTGTTTCTGAGTTTTTTTACTTCCGGGTATTTAATTTTCGCGTTATAACGACAAGTGTATTTTTGATTATTTCGTTGACAAATATCTACTGGCAAGATAGCGAGTGGAATGCATTATCATATATTTAACTTAACAGTAGTGTCATGTCAAACATAAATTGTCGGTTATGTTGGCTATCAGCTATCAGCAGTCAGCTATCTGGAAAACAATGCTAGAATTAGTTTCCTCCTGATAGCCGATAGGGGAAGGCTGATAGCAAATGAATGCGTTATCTCACAGGTAACATAATACTTGCACATTAAATTTAGAAAATAAAGCATTTTAAAATTCTGATGGAAAGAAATTTAATTCTATCTTGGATAAAGATTAGTGTGTAAGAATGCTTGCCCCGTTACACCTTATTAATTCCCCTGCTGTTAAATTCCTTTATATACTGTGAATTATCCATAATGATGGCCTATAACGGGATCGTATAATCTTTTTTCAATTCCTGGATGTTATAATTTAAAATTATATTAATACCGTTAAAATGCCTGGCGCAGCTTCAGTGCTTTTTATTTTATGTACTATTATAGGTTGCCTGCTACCGATACCCTGCTCGTTGTATCAAACTGCAACAACATTCAATAACAAAATATAAAGCTTTCAATAAACCTGCATTTTATATTTTTGTAACTCATCCAAACGATTTGTATGCCGACATTCAAATTTAAATTCTATGGAACACCTGCTGAAACGCCGGCAGAAATCAACGAGCAAACCAGTATTGATCAGCCTGCAATAAAAGTGGAGGAATATACAGCTCTCACCGTACGTTCGGGCGAAGCCAAAGCAGTTGACATTGAGGTTACCGAAAACGACATTGTAACTATTCAGATGAGCAATGATATTGAATGGCTTTACAATGCGGAAGATTTTGAAAAATTTCTTAAAGTGCAACCAGCTACCAGGATTACGGGAGATGGAGCTTTGATAGTACCGGCATTCTTTATCCCCACAGGTGGAACCCGCGGATTTGAAGACGTAGTTAAGACCACAGCGATAAAAGTCATTACTGGCATGGCCGCCAGAAATACAGCAACCCTTCTTGTACAAAAAATGGAGTCAAAACTTGAAGGGGGGGTACATGCGTTGAATGATCAATTTAAATCTATCAATTTCGATAAGACCAGGGTTGTAAAAGACAAATCGTATTTACTTTTTATACATGGTACAAACTCCACAACAGAAGGTGCTTTTTATGGATTGAAATCAAACAATGTCTATACCGACTTATTTAAATTTTATGATGGCAGGGTGCTGGCGTTTGAACACAAAACGCTTTCAGAAAGCCCGCTGAAGAATGTGACCGATCTGTTGAAAGAGCTGCCAGACGAAATATCCATAGAGATCATTTCCCATTCAAGGGGCGGGCTTATTGCCGATCTGCTGGCCAGGTGCAGCAACGCAGGGCTTCCTTTTACAATAGATGAGCTTACAACAATCAATGATAACCCCGATTTTCAACCGCTGAAAACAGAGGCGGAAGCCGCTAATCTTGCTGCCACGGGTAAAAACATCACTGTCCCCAAAATAGTGAGGGTGGCATCCCCCTCCGCCGGAACAGTATTGATAGACACAAGACTTGACAACCTGGTTAATGTATTTTCCAACCTTATTAAACTGATACCCGCGGCCGCCGCCTGCATGCCACTGGGATTATTTCTTGATTTTGCCCGGGCGGTAGTTCACGAAAGAACGGATATCAGTGTATTTCCAGGCATTGCCGCGCAAATACCCGGCTCCCCGCTTATCAGGATGTTAAATAACCCCAATAGGGAAATAGATTCTGAGCTCTTTGTCATTTCGGGCGATGTGGAGCATTCAGGTTTATGGAAAAGCCTGCTGGTGATGTCTACCAATCTTTATTTTGGACAAGCGCATGACCTGGTAGTAGACAGCAATTCTATGTTTAAAGGCACATACAGAAGAACCAACGTGCAGGAATGTTTTGAACAGGCCCCTACTGTCAACCATTTTAATTATTTTAAAAACCCCTCCAGCCAGGCGGCATTAATCGCCGCATTGATGAAACCTGTCGAAATAACCGGGTGTTACCAAAAACTGGGTATTAGCAGCAAGATTACAGTTTCACATGAGCGTGGGGCAAACGGAGAAAAACCGGTGTTGTATATTTTACCCGGCATTACCAACAGCAACCTTAGAAGCAGTAGTAATGCCAATGAAATTCTGTGGATCAATTTTAAAGGACTGGCCACCGGCATACTGTCTAAAATAAGCGCAACGGCCCCCGATGTAATTGCAACAGATATACAGGAAGAAGTATACGGCGATTTGATAAATTATATGAGCGCTGATTATGATGTAAAGTGTTTTCCATACGACTGGCGAATGGACCTGGCGGAGGCTGGTAAAAAGCTGGCTGTAAGTATTCAGGAACTGATGAATCCTGAAAGAACAGCCAGGGAATTTCATTTTATTGCGCATTCAATGGGGGGACTGGTGCTGAGGGCTATGATCCATTCAGACAACCAACTCTGGAAAAAAATTACCGAATCGAAAAAAACAAAAGTGCTGATGCTCGGCGTACCCAATGACGGCTCTTATTCAATTATAAGAATCCTTTTGGGAAAGGACGCCATTATTAAAAAACTGGCCTTGCTTGATTTTGTGCATTCCAAGCAAGACCTGTTGGATATTTTCAAAGACTTTACCGGGTTACTACAACTATTACCTAAAAACAAAGACGGCATATTTGGCGAAGATGAATGGAATAAACTGCTGAAAGCTAATAATGGTGGCGGAAAGCCACTGCCTGAACTGTTGCAGAAGGCAGCAGATTTTCAAGACAAGATCAACAACACTGAATTTGATAATGCCATATTCAGGTATGTGGCCGGAAGGGCTGACGATACCCCCGAAGGGTATTCTATAACGAATAATAAAGTTTCTTTTACTTCCAGTCCTGATGGAGACGGAAGGGTATTATGGAGCACAATACCAGCGGGGCTGAACCCGGAGAATATTTATTACGTTAATGCCGACCATGGTAGTATTCCGCAATATGTAAAAGCCTTTGAAGGGTTCAGGGAATTGTTGCAGAAAGGTAAAACCAATTCGGATGCCTTTTCAAGATCAAAACCTGCGAGCCGCGGTATCAAGTTGATACAGGAATTACCCGACAGCGATTTCGTGACCATTCCCAATGAAGAGGAACTTAATGCCAGTTTACTAGGCAATACAGAAACTGGCAAAAAGTCGCCGCCGGGTGACCTTATTGAAGTAAGTGTAATCAATGGAGACCTGGTACATTCCAAATATCCCGTAGTGGTAGGACATTTTAAAGGAGATGGGATTGTACATGCTGAAAAATACCTTGACCAGGCACTCGGCCTTAAGCTAAGCGAATATCATTTCGTTAATAATTATCCCGGCGATATCGGCACTCACCTGGTAATCCTGGATGACAACAAAAACAAAAGCGGTAATACCATTTGCAATGGCGGAGTAGTAGTTGGCCTGGGCGAATTTGGCTCCCTGACGGAAAGCAGGCTTATGGTTACTTTAACCCAGGCATTTCTTACGCTGGCTATTCGGTTTAATGAATTACAGGCGAATAAACCAAAAGATGCAGATGAGGTTGTTGATTTCGGTATATCGTCATTAACAGTTGGCAGTGATTTTGCCGGACTGCGCATAACCACCTCCGTGAAAACAATTTTCTCCGCAGTGCTACAGGTAAATGAAAAACTGGACGCCATGTCAAAACGGGAAGGCGCCAAATTCAAATACAACAAAATAAACCACATTGAAGTGGTGGAAATATACCAGCACAAATCCATACATGTCGGAAGGGTAATCAGGGATTTTCTTACGCAGGATGGGTTCAGTAAATTCCGGTTTGTTCCGCCTGTAATACGTCCGGGATCAGGTGCACTCAGCCAGATAGCAGACGAAAACCTGAAAGATAACTGGCACCGGCTGGAAGTAACCCAGCTTAAAGCGGAGCACGATGTAGACGGTGCTGTCAGCCGTATACTCCCCATACGGTTCACCTCCATCACCGATAAAGCGCACGCCGATGAAAACTTATTGCCGGCCAACAGGCTGATAGTTGATACTCTGGTAGAAAAAATGTCAAAACATTCACACTGGGACAAGGCCTTTTCGCAAACATTATATGAGTTGCTTGTTCCCAATAACTTTAAAGGTTTCGGCGCCAGTTTGCAAAACCTGGTTCTGATAGTAGATAAAGACACCGCACGGTACCCCTGGGAACTGCTGCACGATGTCAATGGCATTTCGGAAAAACCGATGGTGATAAATACCGGTATTTTGCGACAGTTGAAATCCAGTGAACAACGTGAAAATATTGTTATCAACAGCAGTAGCCGGGCTTTAGTAATAGGTAATCCATTTACCGGTGATAAATACCCGCCGTTGCCAGCTGCAGAAGATGAAGCGAACGAAGTGATCAAAATTTTGGTGAACAATGGATTGGAAACAACTCCCAGCATTGCTGAGCACGATATAGATATTATTAAGAAACTAATGCCCATAAGCTACAAAATCATACACATTGCATCACATGGTATTGTAGGTAAAACTGAAACGGATGCTACCGGTATTGTACTTGGCAGTGAAATTGTTTTCAGTCCCGCAGACTTTAACCAGATACCTATCGTACCTGAGTTTGTATTTGTAAACTGCTGCTCATCCGCCCGGTATGAACCAGCGATTGAAGACCAAATGAGAAAAAAATACCAGCTGGCAGCCAGCGTTGGTATACAGTTAATTCAGATGGGCGTAAAAGCAGCGATCATTACCGGCTGGGAAATTGATGATGCCGCTGCCCAAACATTTTCGTCCTGTTTTTACACCAGTATGTTTAAAGGAAAGAGTTTTGGGGAAGCGGTACAGGAAGCGAGGTCAAAAACCTTTGAGTTGCATCCGCGTACCAATACCTGGGGCGCCTATCAATGTTATGGAGATCCCTTTTATATTTTTAAAAATAACAGTTGGACAAAGAAAGAAAAATACAATTTTGTAGAACCCATTGAAGTAATCAATGAGCTGGATAATCTAATCAGCGAAGTAAATAGTGGGTTAAAAAGAAAAGAATTGAACCTATGGAAGCAAAAAATTCAGGACATTGTAGATGCCCTTCCGTTTTCGTGGAACCTGGATGCAAGGATAATTGAAAGGCTGGCTACTGCATGTCAGATGCTAAAATGGTATGAAGAAGCCATCAAATATTATGAAATACTGTTTGGTCTTGAGAACGCCGTGTATACTGTAAGATCCATAGAACAGTATTACAATATAAAAATACGTTTGGCAACAGACCAGTTAAGGAATAACAAAATAGTCAGCCAGGAAGCGACAGAAATATTCAATGGAGCTATTGAAGGGTTGAAAAAGTTAAACGGTAAAACGCAGGAAAGGTATTGCCTTATCGCAGCCAGTTACCGGCGTTTTTACGAAGTTTCCAACGATACTTTTCATCTTTTGGAGGCAGCCAGGAATTACCGGATGGCTTATGAACACACGGAACAAATGGTAGACTATATTCACTTCTACCCGTTTTTTAACTGGCTTCATTTTGCTATTATACTCTCCCACATAAGGGATAAAAATTCTTTCCTTGAATTTCCCGAAAACCTGCAGGAAATCGAAACAAAAGCACTGAATTATGCGAGGTTATCTGATATGCAGGCGCCGGACTTTTTCAAAAAAACGGCACCTTCATCGTCTGCGCTCGCGCTTCTGTTACAGGCTGGCAATGAAGAAGACATAAAAAAGTTTGCAAAAGAAATGGAGGTTAATTTTTCAGAAGCCTGGCGAAAAGAAGGCACTGCCAGTGCCCGGAATTCTTTTGTTGATTATATCGGTGCTGTCATTTTTTTATTGAAAAAACCAGTTCCAACAACCATGGTATTCATTCAATATAAAATAAATGTTCTGCAGGATCTTATTATAACCTTGTTGTTATAGATCTGGCGTTAAGGTAAGAATAGGATAACACATTATATGGCTATCAGCTATCAGCCATCAGCAATCAGCAAGGTGGTAAGGTGTCGCACAAAAACCTATAAGGTTTGCGTTTTTAGTGCCGGCACCCCGCGTTCAAACCTTATAGGTTAAGCGGGGTCTGGCCGAAAAACCGCAAGATCTTAGGCTGACTTCCGACGTCTTCAAGACTTCGAAAGTCTGGATTGGACACCCTCTAAGCCAAACATTAAAGCGCCTGCAGTAAAGACTTTCGAAGTTTTTAAGACTTCGGAAGTCAACCTCAACAGAAATTTTTTAACCTAAACAACATTGATTTATATAATGTAATTACAAAGCCTTGTATTACTCATATATTTCTGTTACTTTTATTTGACAAGGTTATGTTCGTGCCAGATAAAACTACTATAAAATATTATTTTAATTACCAGTATGTCTACACGATCGCTTTATGTTACATTTATTGGAATAGACGCATATCCTCAAAGCCCTTTAAGCGGATGCATTAAAGACGTACTGGATATGGATTTGCTCCTTCGTGAACAGGCAGCTCAACAGGAAGACCTTCACTACATGCCGGCCTATTTTTTAGCTCCTAACACCACGGATGTTGCCAGGATCGATGATTATGAAAGGGCATGCAAAATTAAACTCGATTATAAACTTCCAACATTTGAAATAGTAACAACAGCCGCATTTGCTCATCTGAAAAAAGGCCTGGACAACGACATCCTGGTTTTATTTTATAGCGGTCATGGGTCACAGATAGAAGCGCCGGAAGAATTCTGGCATACCAAACCTGACCGCCAGAATGAAACAATAGTATGTGTTGACAGCCGCGATCCCCGTTATCCGGGCTCACGCGATATTATCGACAAAGAGCTGGCATTCCTTTTATGGGATACATTAAAAGACAAGAATAATCATTGCCTGGTAATTATGGATTGTTGCCATTCAGGAAATAATACCCGCGGGGTTGCAGGAGAGTCTGACCTTAATATCAAGTTCAGGTATACTCCATCTTCAAAAAATAAAATACCGCTTAAAAATTACCTGGGTTATGATGAGAACTTCTATGAGGTTACCGATGGTAAAGCAAAATTTCCCATTGCAAAATATGTGCATCTCGCTGCGGCACGTGATTCAGAAAAGGCGCAGGAAACTTTTGGAGGCGGGTTGTTCACCTCGAAACTTATAGAAGCATTGCGTTCGGGGGGCACTTTGAAAAGCTACCGGGAGCTGGTGCAAGGATTACATATTACAATAAGTAACCGGGCCAGCCAGCAAAACCCGGTAGCTTTTTCAAAAGATGATAACGATCTCAACTTAAGATTTCTTGGAGATGGTATTAAGCCTTACCAGCCCACATATGAAGTGCGGTATGATTTTGATAAAGAAAAATGGCTAATGTTCGGAGGTGCGATGCATAATATCATGCCCTCTTTGAACGGGGCAAAAACCATGGTGAAAATAAACGGTGCAGTTAATGAAATAGCGGTGCAAGAAGTTGGTCCCGTTACGTCAATTCTCGATGCTGAAGGCATGACAGCTTTTAATAAAAAACAGGAAGATTACCAGGCAGTTGTCGTCCGAATGGCTAACCCGCCGATAAAAGTGGGTCTGTCGCCCGAGTTGCTGGCAGACACCTCTTCTGTCGCTGATCTTAAAAAAGCGTATGATCAAGCAAAGCAATTGTTCTATGTAATCGACTTCGAAAAGGAAAATACCCTTGTTGATTATACAATCCAGCGACCAGGTAATAACGCATTCATCTTAACGAAACGGGGTAGCACGTTGCCTTTGTTCAAACGGGAAATCAGCGAGATAATTTTTCTTAAAAACATTGATGTGGTAAGCAAATGGATCAGCGTGTCTGAGTTGAAAAATGTTAATACAGAATTCTTATCGGGTGATTTTATTTTTACCATTGAAAAAATAGAGGGTAAATCATTCACCTCAGAAAATACCCGTGACTGGGACAATTATGAAAGCGAAAAAAAACAGGTGAGTCCAGGTGATGAATCCATGCTTTCTTATATGGAAAAAAAACAACCTGCCTTCCGGTTTAGCATAGCTATTAACGATACTTCTAAACTGCCCCGTTGTTATATTGGCGCTTTGTACCTTGATAGTAAATTTGGAATAGTTACAGATTTAATAAGGAATGATAATAACCAACTAATAAAAGGCGGCAGTGCCGCTGAGCTTTCATGGACGTTTAATAATGACACCTATAAGTCGATAATTTTAAATATCGATACACAATATGCTAAATATAACATCAATGAAATAACAGAATTTCTGAAAATATTTATTTCAACGGAACCCATTAATCTTGACAGGTATAAGCAGGAAAGCCTGGAATTGGACAGTAGTATTACAAGAGGCGAAAGAGGGATCGACGTGCTTGCAGAAGGTAATGCTGAAGAAGAAACAGATTGGACGGTTTTTACATTTCCTCTCAGGATTGTTGGAACCAATAAGCAAAGAATACTTAAGCAGGGTGTGCCAGCTGAATTTTTAGCATTTAAAATCGAAGTCCCTGTAGGCTTTACGGCGACGGCATTTGCAGCCACGGGCAATGACCTGCAACAAAAATTAAAGACCGTAACAGGAAGCAACGATCCTGAGAAAGCATTTCTATCACAGATGATCTTACCACCTGCAAGTATCTGGGGCGATACGCTCACGGCGGAAACAACTTTTGTAAACGGCATGTCACCTGCATCCGATAATGACATACGGGTGCTGGAACTTTTCCCGGATAATGCTGGAACCGAGCTAAAAATAAATGAAGGGGAAGAGATCCTGGTAAAGTCTAAAGATTTAAGTGCCCCGGAAGAAGCCATTGTTCTCTATGGTTATAGCGAGGCCTTGCAATTGTATTATCCAGTTGGTTTTTCAGATGATGCGGGCTGTATACACATAAGGCAACTGCCACTACCGACGCCGGGCCTTATTCGTGGTGATGCCATTCTTACGCGCAGTGCGGGGTCAGTCAAACTGTTTTTTAAAAAAGTACAACGAATAAAAAAAATAAACACACTGGCGTTGTATGCCCTTAAACCTGGTGAAGCTCCGAAAAAGATCACGGACAAACCCGGTGAAATAAATGCTGTGCTTGGGAAAAGTACTACAACAACAATTGCCCTTGTAATACATGGACCCGGAGGAGGCACAAGACATATAACCGAATCATTGATAGGAGTGCAAGGGTTTTCTTCTGTTTTTCAATATATCCTTACTTATGATTATGAAAACCTTTCTACCCCGATCATAAAAACTGCGCAGGAGCTACATACATCTTTGTCAGAAGCGGGCTTTGGGTCATCTCACCAGCATAAACTATGTATCATAGCGCATTCATCAGGTGGGCTGGTAACAAGATGGCTTGTAGAAAAAGAAGGAGCAACCGATTTTGTAGAACAAGTAATACTTATAGGAACTCCCAATGCAGGTTGGGAAGTCGCACACATTAAGAATTCCGTTGCCTGGTTGATGACACAAGCCATGAATCTTACCGGTCCGATTAAATATGCGTTGACCGGGCTTACTTTCCTGTTGAAACGACTTGAAGGGAATCCCGGAAAAGTCATGGAAGAAATATACCCCGATTCGGAGTTTCTTACTCAACTTGCTTCATCCCCTAAACCTCCCGGGATAAAGTATAATAGCATCAGCGGAGACATCAGCCTGCTCGAAAAACATGCTGGGAATGATTTCTTTTTACAAAGAATTGCCGAAGCCTTCAGAAATAATATGCATTCTCCAGGCCTTTCGAATATTGTCTTTAAGGGCAAGCCAAATGATATGGTAGTGAGTCTTGAAAGCATGGGTATGATAAAAGAGTTTGACCCGGATAATATGCATATGGTAGCAGGCAATCATCTTTCATATTTTAGTGAAAATGCAAGCCTGGAAAAATTGATTGAATTAATTAAGCAGGATAAAAGTTTAAAGACTGGTTAAAAGAAAGAATAGTTTGGAGAAAGTTGATCGTGATAAAATCGCCTCACATATCTAGTCAGATCTACTTCAATGGGAAAATATTATAGTAATAAAATACAAGTCAAACGATGCTATAACAATACGCTTTACTGTGTTAGAGAAAAAGGGACCTTACACCCCGGGGATTTAAATATGAATAGTGTACCCCTTAAAGTAGATCACGATCTGTCACTGGTTTTATGATGAAGACTTAGGAGATTTGCAAATGGGTTCATGCAGAAAGGGGGCCAAAAAATTTGATTGCATTTTTAGATTAGAGGTTTAAATCAAAAATTTATTATTATAGAATAGTTATTAAATTACCTGTGAGAAAAAGTCTTCCTTATCATAAAATCTTCTAAACATGGCAATCAAGGTTGTTTTTTTGGCTTATGCCAATAGCCAGGCTCTTCCATTGCCTACATTGGGTAAAGAAGACCAGGAAGTGTTTTCCTCATTGGTAAATGAAACCCTTAAAGGTAATTTTATCATTCACCGCGAATCTTTCGCGACCAGCGAAAGTATCAATAAATATCTTGGTAAGTATGACGAGATTGCTGTTTTTCATTATAGCGGACATGCAGGGAAAGAATATTTTTTGTTGAATGACAAAACCATATTTGCGTCCGGTATCCCAAAGCAACTTCGAAACAGCATTAGCAATGGTAGTTTGAAATTGGTTGTTTTGAATGGCTGTTCCACTACCGGACAGGTAAAATTATTGCTCGAATTAGGCGTGCCTGCTGTTATTGCCACTTCGGCGCCTATAGATGACTACAGCGCTACAGCTTTCTCTATAAAATTCTATCAGAATTTATCTGAAAGTGGTATGAAGATCAATGATGCTTTCCAGGATGCTATAGGTGCTGCTCAGAATACTACAGGTAAGGATCTAGGTATAATGAACAAGCAACCCAGGGGTATTAACTTCCTGGAAAATACAGATCCGGAAAAACCACTTTGGGAAATATTCTGCAGAGATGCCAGTGCGCTTGAGATTAATCCACTTCCTGTTCAACAGGTCCGGGGAAGCAGTAATTTTAAAGTAAACAAAGATCTGGTAGACACTTTGCTGAATGTGCTTTCTGAAGCTGATGATATAAAAGACCTTCTGGAAAAGGAGAAGAAAAAGCTAGTGGAAACGGGCGATAAGCATACCGCCATTTTAAATGTCATGCCTTTCCCGATTGGTATTCAGCTTAAGAAACTTTTAGTGCCTGTCTCTGACGTAAACGTAGGTTATGACAAGATCAGTATAAGACGCATTGAACAAATATACCTTGTATTCAGATCATGTATGGAATTTCTTGGTTACATAATGCTCTCACAGTTATGGGAAGAAAAACAACAAAGAGAGGAAAAGTATGAAAACAAAAAAAAATTACTGGAAGAGAAACAACTGCCTGTAGAGGATATTTTTGACGACAGGATTAACAGCCTCCCCGATAAACTTTTGCAACTTCTGCGCCAGCATTTTTTTGCAACTCCTGAAGAACGTCAGCAATTTGATTATTTTTCTTTTATACGTGCGATACGGGAATTTTTTGATAGCCTGAACGACAATACTGGAATCAGCTACTTTATTAAAGAACTAAGCCAGTTAAGAGAACTGCTAAAACAGGAAACACCCGATGGCGAACCAAAACAGTATACTGATTTTGCCGAGGCCTGCCATTATTTTACAGAGCTACAAAAACAGATAATAAACAAGCGTATTGACGGTGATGATGTAATCGCGAAAATCTGTGAAAAGGCGGAAAAAATGCTTTGTCAATTTTTTAAGCAAATGGGTTTCCTGCAGGAATACAAACTGACTAGTATTCAAAACATAAATTTCGTGAAGTTTCGTCACAAACGCAAAGCAGAATTTAATCATTCAGTTGTCAGGCTTATGCGTTCCACGGGGGGATCGGATAAGTTGCTTTACCGATGGAAATCATTTATTGATAATCCAGGTGTGGTATTACTTAACGGCGTATTTACATCTATTGATCCTGAAACGCAACAATTTGAGGCAAACGACAATCTCCAATTTCTTAACCTGTCGCCATTTTTAATGGATAGCGATGCTTTTGACAAGGAGTCAAACCAAACTACCCCCATGGTTTATGCGCAATATATACCGGCTAAAAAGATCTACCGGTTCAATAAAATTGATTCTCCTAATATATCAAGAGATATACTTGACTTCGGCGAAAATTCCAGTTATAAAACAATATGGTTCGATCTCGAGTATTACCGAAAAAATATGTTGATGGACCCCGATTAAACATTTTTATATGCAACAAATTGATGTGGCAAAAAGTCCTTTTAAATTTCTTTGTCCATACGAGAAAAATGATAAGGAAATTTTCTTTGAGAGGGATTCAAGTTCAAAGGAACTTTACAAATACATAATTAAGAACCGGGTTGTGCTCATCTACGGTTCTCCCGACTGCGGAAAAACCAGCCTTGTAAAATGCGGCATGGCTAATTGGTTTGATGTAACTGAATGGATGCCTTTTTATATATGCCGGGGTAGCAATATCAATCATTCCCTTGGTCATGTGCTTAACAATTCAGAAGCATTATTGCAAAGTTTCATAGCGGAGAAAATGAGTCCTGAAAGCATTACGGAAGCGCTGATGATTATTGAAAAACGTTGCCTGCGACCAGTGTACCTTATCTTTGATCAGTTTGAAGAAACACTGCTCAAAGGGAATGATGACGAAATCAATACTTTTATCTTAATCCTCAAAAGAATTCTTTCATCCAGTCTTACCCAGTCCTGCCACCTGGTTTTTGTAATAAAGGAAGAATACCTGGCTCGTCTTCGAATCTTCGAGAAAGCCATTTCGGGTTTTTCCGACCGCCGAATCCGCATTGAACCACTTATTGAAAAGGAGATTTCATCCGTTATTCTCCAATCGTGCATAAAATTTAACATCACTCTAAAAAAGCCGGAAGAGCAGATCGAGCTCATCATGCGTAATATCTCCGACAGGTATGATATAACATTGTCTTACTTGCATGTATATATGGACCAACTGTGGAGGGATGACTATGTGCGTACATATCCAAACGGTTATACTGGTAATTTGCCTTATGCGCCTTTGGAATTTACAACAGACGAAATTAATATGCTGGGTAACATCAGGGAGGTAATGCGCAATTTCCTGGCAAACCGTTTTGATGTTATCTGGAAGAATATAAAAAATGAAGACAAGTTTCCAAACGCTGATATCGAAACGATAAAAAATATTACGGATGCTTTCGTTAATGAAAATGGGGCAAACCAGCCTATCCCCTATACCCGGCATGGCTTCTCTGATGAAATTTTTAAATTATCAGACACTGCCCCCCGCTATATCAGGGAACTGCCGGCAGAACTGTTTTATGCGGCAATCAGGCAACTGGAAATAAACGGTATCATCCGGATTAACGGATACAATATGGAATTATCGAACGGTTTGATTACTGAACTTGTTTTTGATGGGCGGCCACCCGAAAGAAGACAGCTTCATGAGATTTCAAAGGTAATAATTAGCCAATTTGAAAATTTTAAAAGTACCCGGCAATATCTTACCGGCCGGCAAATTAGGGCATACGAAGATTTTGTATCTAAACTAAATCTTGAGGAAAAACACCTTGAATTCTTCAAAAAAAGCAAGGAACGTTTTAATCGTTCGCAAATGCTTAAGGTAGCAATCATCTTGATAGGAATAATCCTTGTGACCTTTTTTCTTAGCCGGCGCAGCGTCCTTGACAGCACCTATGCATTATATTACTTAGGGGATACTGTAAATACCATGAATAATAAAATTCATGCGCTCCGACTGACAAAGTATATATACGACGAAAAAAAAGATAGTAAATATGCAGATGTAATCAAACAAAATTTTATCGGGATCTTTCAATCTCAACAGATACAACAACAGTTCAGTGATTTTACAAAAACCCTGGCGTCCACGAACGTAAAGCATGAAGATGTTGATATCTCAGAAAACGGAGACTTTATACTAATAGCGGACACGTATACTTCATCAAATAATGTGAATTTTACACTTTATAAAAATGGTGGAGATATTATTGATACTTTCAAGAATGTTACATATGCTTATTTTATTAACCATTCTAGTAAGATTCTACTGGCTATAGGAAAGGAAAGTTCAAAAGACAGCCTCTCTTCCCAATATAAGGAATACCCGGATCGTATGTTGATTTATGATTGCCTTAAGCCTGGAGACAAAAGCCATACCCTGGTGATTAACGATGGTTTTCTATTGCCAAAGGGAACTGCTATGACTGAGACAGAATCAGATTATGATTCTTACAGAGTGAGGCTTACAAACGCCGGTAATTTGCTGGTACCTTTTTTTAAAAGAAATTCAAAAGATTTTTTTGATATGCAACTAAGAGTCTATAAGGACCAAGCTATCGTAAAAGATATACCCTCCAACTATACAGTTAGCATATCCAAAGACGGGAAAAGATTTGGTACCGGCGCTTCCGGCAAAGAAACAGTAATGACAATTTTTAACGAATCCGGGGAACAGAACGAATTCAACGGAAAGAAGGATACCATTAAGGATGCCGATTTTGCCGATTTTACGGCTAACGGATCTATCATTTATACCAGGAGAGGAAACGTTTTTCTTAGGAATAGCGAAAAAAACAATCCCAGGCAATATTATGTTAGTCTAAATCTTAATTATGCGTGGGCCAATGGAAAGGATGAGCGATATATACTTACCACTAGTAACGATTCTTTGTTTCTAATTGATACCTACGGCGCTGGCATAATTAAACGGTATAAAGAAAAATTTATAGGAGTAAATTTCCAAGAACAATTCTTCTTTTCGAATAAACCTGGGTCGTCAGTGGGATATTCAGGCCAGGGTTATTTATTACAAAAAAGGTTATTTTCCGGGCATGCAACAGATAGTTTTTATACTTCCGGCAAAGTACAGAATATTAAATACAATGATTCTACCGGGGAACTTCTAATTTTAACTGATAGCAACAATTTACAACTGCTGGGTAAAAATCTTAAGGTAAAAGCTTCTTTCCAACTTACGGCAAATGATCTTTTTGGATTTAGCAAAAATGGCAATAAGTTTTATTATGTGCGAGACAACTGGTTGAGTGTTTTTAGCATCAGCACTAAACTAATAGATCTTTCAGATTTCCATTCTACCTATAATTGGTTGGAACAACGCGAAAAAGAAGGTGAAGGGAATAAGAACGATGCTGATTTTCATATACCGCTAAAAACACTACGTAAACAATACGATTTAAATTGGCCAAGCAGGAGTCTTTTTTAAAAGTTGAATACCTTGTTTTGTTCCTATGAAGATTTTTCGGGAATTATTTTGAACTCGAATAAGTAATGTTTTCCTTTCGCCTAATACGTGTTACTCAAAGCAATCAATCATTTTATCAATGTTATCGCGCGATAATGTCCTATCCAATAACATGTATCGCCGGTTTAATTTTATAAGTGGTAGTATCATCCTTTGTAAAAACATCAAAATAAAGATCCAATGCAATATCGGCCGTATCGGGGTAATTCAGCATTGAATCCAAATCAGGTTTAGTGATGGTATTGAATTCAGGATTGGGAAAAACCAGTTTAACCTGTTTGGTAAACCAATCTTCCGTATTTGCTGAAACCCCATCATCTCCTAATCCTCTTGAAAGGGCAAGTCCCTTTTTAGCTCCAGGTACTGGGGGTGGGGTTAATCCTTCCAGTTGAAGTGCAGTAACATCAAATGGTTTGGTGCTAATGATAAACTTCAGGTATTCTGTTTGTTCCGGCCAGTTGTACCATTTTACAACTTTATCGAATGAAACAGGGATAACATTGTTATCCTTATATTTTAACGCTACAATGTCGGGGGATGAACCGGGTTTCTTTTGCGCACTACCTTCCAGCATTTTAACCGGGGGTTTCAAAAGATCTGTGGATGAGCCGAAATTGGAAGAAAGCCAGAGACAGGTACAATACAAATCCATTTCTCCCAGGTTTGTCATCTGCACCCGCAAGGCACTCTTCCATGAACCGTTTATCTTTTCACAGTTAACAATGATCTCATCCGCATCATTCACAATCTGATAGGCAATTGACCTCAGACCTACGCTAATTTCAACCTTTAATATTTCATCCGATACCAGCATTGAACGATCTTTATTAGTAAGATTTCTAATAAATGCCCAGCTACCAAAGTGTTTCAAAATGGCAGCCAGCCTTTGAGCGGTATCTTCCAGGCCTGCTTCAACCGGTTTTACCAAAGGCTGGAATTTATTTCCAGGCAAAGTAAAATAATACTGATTGTAACGGTAGCGTAATACATACTGTGCTTTTTGTTCATCATCCTCCGGCATTAACAATGTTGGACATTCTTTTAGTAATGTATCAAAAATATTTTTTTGCTCAGCCATCAAACCTTCCTCCATATCAAAATGAATAAGCAGCGTTTCGGACGTAAGGCCTTCAATGTTAGTTGTGTAAATTTTAGCAGGGTCAAGTTGTTCATCGGGAGTCAATACGGCATAATCTACTCCTATAAAATTGATAGTGGCTTTTATTTTAGACGAAGTATTATTGCTATCAATTATTTCAAGAAAGGTTGTATTATTACCAAGTCCGTTAATAGCGCCCAGGTTGAGTTGCCAGCCATTCTTTTCGTTGAATGTTACCTCACCAAATGCTTTCTTTGACTGGCTGAAGGGTTTATTAAGGAAAATTTTATTGAGCTCATCTGCGTTCCCTCCAACAGGATCTATTTTTGGCTTCTGTGCAAATACACTCCGCATGTATTGCCTGATACGACTGCCCAGGCTATGATAGGTAAGATCACCTCCGCTATCCTTCAATACACGCAGCAATGTTTTAGTAAAAACGCCTTCGTTGTCCATTTCAATTGCAGATTCATTAGACTCGCAGGCGGAGAACTGGAAGTGCTTCCCTTCCGGTAATAATTTACCTACCCCTTCTTTAACAAATTGTGCTTTGCCTAACCGTTTGCTGAAAATAAATTTATCCCAGCTCCTTTCCGGAAATACATAGGCTATTCTTTTTTCAACCATCCGGGGAAACGAATTTGTTAACGAAACAGCATTTCTTGTGTTTTCGCCGGAATGACAGCAATCGAAGATGGTAACGATATGAGGTTTCTTTTGCGCTATATTATGAATAAGCCATCGAAGCTCTTTATCGGAAAGAAGAAAATCGTCCTTTGTGTTTTCATCATAGTAGCAGGCAATACACTCGAGCTTTCCATCCGTTTCTGTATCGAATACATCTTTATCTGTATACTCCTGTGTACCATGACCGGAAAAATACATAAACACGGTATCATTTTCAGTAGCCGTTCCAAAGTGTTCATTGATAGCATTAACAACCGCTTCTTTTGTGGCTTCCGAGTTTTTAAGCTCTTTAATGATGGGTTCAAAAAATGTGTCAGCTTTCAGATACTCAGAAATTTTCATTGCGTCATCAGCGCAGCCACTGAGTTTGGGAAAGGCAACTTCCTCCTTGCCAAATTTTATGGTGGACTGGTAATCGTTTATCCCGATCAATAACGCATATAGTTTATTCTGTGCCATTTTAAATCTTATCTATGTTTTATCTGGTTTCTTCTAACATATGCCCTTTTGTGCAACATGCATTACACCTTTTATTAATCATGATCTATTTAATACCAGCCAGGAACTTCACAATTTCAAGAGGGGGTAGGAAAACAATGTTCAATGAAAAGATAAAAAGGGTTTATTTGTTTCCAAATTAATCAGTGTAATTTGAATATGCAAATAAATCAAAATTTTAAAACGTACTTTTTTGCATCACTAACTGAATTTTAGTGGACCTATCCCGTTCTGGGAAATAGTTGTAGTGAAAATCGCATTTATTCTTATTTACCCTTATTTTTATGGAACAACATCAATGCTGTCTTGCTTAACCGCATACGTCAGCTTCATTTATAATGAATTTAATAAAATGAACAGACCCCTTATTTCTATTGTCAACTCAAGCACTTTCGGCAAGCATTTTACAGAACACATCAGCACTTTGGAGGAATTTGCAGATATACGACATGTTACTGTACCTGCAGATATTGACGGAGATGCACTGGCAGAAAAAATTAAAGATTCAGATGGAATCATTGCCAGTGTTACCCCCAGGTTTCCCCGCAAAACATTAGAGCAGTGTACCAAACTTAAACTGCTGGTCAGGCATGGCATCGGTTGCGACAATGTAGATCTGGTGGCTGCTACCGAATTGGGTATACCGGTATCAAGAGTAAAGGGAATAGTGGAAAGAGAAGCGGTGGCAGAGTACGCAGTAGCTTTGTTAATGGCTGCGTCAAGGCAGCTGCCCCAGGGCTCACGTGCTGTGAGAAATAGCGAGTGGGCAACCCGCGCCCGCATGGTGGGAATGGAAATGTTGGGGAAAACAATTGGAATAATTGGCCTGGGAAATATAGGCTCACGGTCTGCAGAAATTTTATCAAAAGGTTTTAATGCAAACATCGTTGCCGCTGATCCCTATATTGCTAAAGAAAGGTTCCAACAATTTAATGCTACAGAAGTTTCACTGGAAGAATTGATAAGTAGATCCAATGCGATCCTTTTTCATTGCCCCCTCACCGGCGAAACAAAAAGGATGCTGGGCAAAGCACAATTTGCTGCCATGCAAAAAGGTGCCGTGCTGGTTAATACATGTCGCGGGGAGCTGGTAGATGAAGATGCTTTGTACGAGGCACTCCAGAATGGTCCTATGGGTGCATATGCTTCCGATGTGGTGGAAGGAGAACCCGTTGATGGTGAACATCGTTTGGTAAAACTTGACAATGTAGTCATCACTCCGCACCTTGGAGGCTACTCCTGGGAATCTTTGCATGGCATGGGGCAAACATGTGTAGATGATATGGTTTCAGTATTTCAAAATAAAGGCATTGCAGGAGAGTTGGCCAATCCCGAAGTGTTGAGTAAGCATAGATAATATGGCACTGACATTAGCAATAGATCTCGGCACAACTAATTTGAAAGTAGGGTTAGTAAATGAAGAGGGCGAAATACTTTTAGTGCGTTCTTCCCCCCTTAAAACCAACAGTAGTGAACCAGGGGCAGCGGAGCATGACCCGGAAGAATTAAAACGCCTGTTATTTGATATGTGCAACCAGGTGTTGACAGCCGATTATAAAGACCAGGTAGCATATATTGTTTCATCCACCTATCAATTTGGGTTGATGCTGTTGGATGCGCAGAAGAAACCACTTACAGACATTACCCTGCTAACTGATATCCGTTCGCAACAGACTTTTTCTGATTTTATGGATGCGTTTTCTGACATTGATATCTATCAAAAAACCGGTTGCCCTCTAATCAGCCAATATGTGCTGCCACGGTTATTTTATTTTTCTAAAGAAAAACCATTGATTTTTGAAAAGGCAAAATACTTCACTGACAGCAAATCATTTTTATTTGAATGGCTCACAGGCGAATGGGTAACAGACATCAGCACAGCGGCGGCCACGCAGTTTTATAATGCGCATGATTTTAAATGGGATGAAGAACTGCTTTCAAGATTAGATCTTTCACCTGGTCAATTTCCAGAGGCAGCCGATGGGACAAAGTATGTTGCACCGCTGAAAAAAGAACTATGCGAAACATTAGGATTGAAAAATAATGTGCTGGTGATCCTGGGAGTATTTGATGGCGCGGCTTTAGCGGTGGCTCTCAGTGGCCTCGCACCAAATGTGGGTATCGTAAACCTGGGCACTACAGCTATGTTGCGTATACCTGGTGATCAACCGGCGCTTGATAAAAATGAAAACAAACGCATACAGGCCTACGCTTTACAAAAAGGGAATTTTTTGAATGGTGGTGCGCTCAACAATGCCGCGCTTCCTTTAGACTGGATGCGAAACAATCTTTTTGACACAGACTTGCAGGATGAAGCTTTGCTGAAAATTACGAATGAACCACCCCTGATCTGTTTACCTTATTTGACGGGAGAGCGTGATTCAAAAACAGGCCCCTATGCTTCGGGAGTTTTTTTTGGCATACGTAGAAACCATACGCGAACAGACTTTGTGCGTTCGGTATTGGAAGGCGTGGCCTATTCCAT
>JBDSBP010000146.1:0-2283 GCA_039921525.1 Chitinophagaceae bacterium
CCATGCAGGTGCTGGCTGCCGGCGCCATACCTCCCAGGGAAGCTATCGAATATGTTTGTGGCTTACCAAATGTAGAATCGATATTATTTGGAGCATCTTCTAAGGCTAACATCCAGGAAACAGCCAGGCTTATCCGTGAATATGATAAGAAGCATGTAGAAGTAAATTACTAACTGCCCGTCTTTTCTGACTATGGGAGCCCATCTATATACATTGAAAATTCAGCCCTGCTAAGTATCTCCTTGCGCAAATCTTGCGGGGCTTAATGGCAGCCTGTCTTGCCACGCTATCTAAGACTTTACGACATAGGAAATCATATCCAAAATAACCAGTTGCGAAACCTGTAGTTCTCTCCATCCTGCATAACTTTTGATTACGCAGGATAGATATGTATTTAATAACTACTGAATTGATTGAAAAGTTTCTTCCATTTGATTCCTGATTTTTCTGATCAAATTATTACAAATATTAAAGCACCATGAATAGTAGATTTTTACGCCACCTGCAATTAATACTTGCGGCATTGGATCTTTTGATAATCAATGCGGTATTTTTCACAACGTACTATATTGCCAGAACATTTTTCCACCTGGAAAATGCTGTAGGTTATAACTATTTTGAGTACGTATATTTTGGATTTTCATTAAGCATAGCATGGTCCGCGGTGACATTGCTGGGGGGCTTATATCACGAAAAATATGTATTATCCTTCGAGCTTTATACCAAGCGTACCCTGCATATTTTTGTGTACTTCCTGGTGCTGGTCATCTTTTATGTTTTCCTGATACGCAAATACCAGTTTTTTGATCCTGCTTTTATTTTCAGTGTATTGAGCAGTATTTTTATTTCATTAATCTTTAACCGCTTCCTTTACCTGGCTATATACAACTATTTTAAAAGTAAGGAGTATTTAATAAACAAAGTAGTTATTATTGGTTATAACCCTTTATCAAAAAAGCTGGTTAGTTACTTAGAGGAAGATGGCATAAATAAACAGATTGTTGGATTTTGCGAGGAGTTTGAAAATATAAATGAGCTGTCGAATTATCCCATTTTGGGACCAATCAGTGATGCATTAAATGTTTGCAAAGAGTATGGAGTTACTGAAATTTATTCCACCATTGCACCAGAGCATAATCCTAGTATTTACCAACTTATACAAATGGCCGATCAGCTATGTATCCGTTTCAGGATAGTTCCCGATATTGGGTTTTTCGTGAAAAGACATGTGCATATTGATTACCTCAAAGAAATGATTGTAATCTCTATGAGAAACGAACCATTGGAAGATCTGGGAAACAGGATCCGCAAAAGATTGTTTGATATTTTTGTAAGCTCAATGGTGGTGATTTTTATAATTTCCTGGTTGTTTCCTATTATAAGTTTATTAATCTGGCTTGAATCTAAAGGCCCTATATTTTTTAAGCAACCAAGGAGTGGTAAAGAAAATAAAAGTTTTTCATGCCTTAAGTTTAGAAGCATGCGGGTTAATGATAAGGCCAATGAACAGCAGGCAACAAAAAACGATGCCAGGGTTACCAGGATAGGAAAAATACTCCGGCGAACCAGTCTCGATGAATTCCCGCAATTTCTTAATGTGTTGAAAGGAGATATGAGTGTTGTGGGCCCCAGGCCCCATATGTTGAAGCATACGGACAGTTATTCGCGTATAATTGGTCAGTACATGGTTCGGCAGTTTTTGAAGCCGGGCATTACCGGTTGGGCACAGATCAAAGGATTTCGTGGTGAAACAAAGTCGCTCGATCAAATGCAAAGAAGAGTAGAACACGACCTTTGGTATATGGAGAATTGGAGCCTGATGCTGGATCTTAAAATAATATTTATTACCGTGCTTAATACTATGAAGGGCGAAGAGAATGCATTCTAGGGAGAGGTATGAGGTGTGGGGCATAAGGTGTGAGAAGATACCATTCACTTTCTTTCCTGAGAAATAAAAATTAATGTAACAAAATTCACAAACCTGTTATAATGAGGTTAGTCCCGGTTTTCCTTATACCTCATACCTCACACTTTACCCCTCAATGAACGATCGCATACCCGAATCTCCCCCGGTGATTGCAGCCCTTGCAAATAATGAAAATCGTCCACTATGGTCTGTAATGATCCCCACGTATAATTGCATATCTTTTGTAAAAAACGCCCTGCAAAGCGTTCTGGCACAGGATCGGGGTGTGTTTAATATGCAGATCGAAGTAATTGATGACTGTAGCACAGATGGGGATGTTGGTGCCTTAGTAGAGGAAATTGGAAAGGGAAGAGTAG
>JBDSBP010000147.1:0-5473 GCA_039921525.1 Chitinophagaceae bacterium
GCCAGATGTACCATTGTATCACACAATGGAATTCACCCGCGCACTTCGGAGTCGTGCGCGTTAAATCCAGAAAACCATTCCATGAGTTTTGGATAACACTAATTTCAGAAACAGATTAATAAATAAAGTCAAACCCGCGAAGGCTTCTGCAAGCAAGCGGTAGCCTGGCAAACTTAACCGCCGCAACAATCACAATGAAATTGCGATAATGAACCTCTTAGCCTATTCATCCTGCATCACTAGGAAAGGTGTCTTGCGTCTTTTTGACAGCGATCTTTGGCCTAAAAACTAAAATAATAAGACGGTTGCTGTTAACACGAAGTTTATTTTCGATCATTTAGCGCGACTTGAACCACAGATATTTGAAGGAAATTTCATGCATGTTTTAAACACACACTTTGAACGATGATTCCAAACAAAGATTGGCTCTTATAGGATGCTTAGGCAAGCTCTTTAATGGATGTATAAAAATATACCAACTAGTGTGGGCACTAACAAATTTCATTGATGCATTAGTGCTGTCCAAAAAAAAAGAAGCTGTAATTTCCATACCAGCCTGATGCCAGTATCCGAATTAAGCTAAAATCAAGAGGGTCTATCTAAAACCATCTACACGGTTTTAATTCTTATATCATAAACAAAATCCTTCACTTCTATAATTCTACATTCCCCAGCACGAGCGTGTTTTGGGTTCATCAAATAATTAAACTCTTCAGGTATCACGGAAGAGGGAACCTTAATAATTACATGCTGGTTTTTATTCATCAGATCTGCCCCGAAGTCTTTTGTTGAGGCAGGAGCAGGGGCCTCCCGCCAGTTCGCCGGCAAGGCAGCAATGTCCAGTATTAGCATATCATCGGGAATTTCAATTTCGACCATACTTAAATACTGCAGTACACTTGCTGTACTAACATTAACGGATAACTCAAGAACCGCCAGGGAGCGGCTATGGGAAGTATATAAACAGGGAGTTTCAATATGATTCCAGCGACCGCCATGAAGGCGGGCCCCTTCTCCTGAAACATCCCTGGCAAACCGGGTGTTGCTTATACGGTATACTCGCATACTTCAGGAATAAACTCCATATTCTATCCTACCGATGACATGTTTTACTTCTTCCCTGCCATATACGTTATCCAGTATTTCATAAGGTGATTTTCCTCCCAGCGCAGTTATTGGTTGAAAAATCCATTTGTTAAATTCCTCTTCACTGCCAAAAACATTATACCCGTAAGAGTAGATATCTGCAACGCTCATGATCTTTTCACTTAGTATGGCAGGAAATCTCTCAGTTCCCTTTTTTGCAATGAGAGTGGCCCTTGCTACCTTCAGGATGTGAGACAGTTGATCATAATCTAGTCCGGCCCTTTTTTTCAGCTCCTCCAGTTCCTTTTTAGAAATGCCCTTCCTGGTAGCTTCCATTTTTTCAAATGTCGTCATCCGGCTCTCCGGCTTTTTGATTGAGTGGACCAAAATAGAACCTGCCTGATGGCCTGCTTTCTTATTCTTATCAGAATTAACTCGGGTACCTATTTTAGACATAGTACAACAATTTACTAGATTTAGTACAAATTACTACTTTATCTCGGTAAAATAAAAACTATCAAAACCCGGCGAAATGATAATTAATCCTGACAGTAATTCCTAGAATTGTAACTTTACCAGGTAACGAACATTATGAGTATCTTAAACAAATATTGTTGAAGTCAAGGCCGACCTGGCAGGTGGAGTTCCGGTTTTTAAAGGAACGCGCGTTTCAGTGAAAACGCTGTTTGACTATTTGGAAGAGGAATCGCTGGACGAGTTCCTTGGGATTTCCCACTGTAGCCCGCGAATAGGCAGAAGGGGTCATCGAAATGGCTGCCGAAAAGTTTTTATCTGAAATAGCCGGATGAAAATTTTAATAGATGAAAATATTGATGTCCGTTTTAAGAATAGCTTTAGTAAGGAATACGAGGTTTTTACGGTTAAGGATATGGGTTGGAACGGTATTAAGAATGGACAATTACTTCTGCTATTTATATCGCTAGACATAAATGATATGGTTTAATAAATGGCATGAGTTTCATATAAAAAAATGGCCAGTTAGATATTGGATTTTTAAAACCATTATTTCTTTTCACCGCTGATGTTACGTATTCATGCTCTTACCCTTACAATTACTCTTCAAGCAAACGGTTAACGGTATCAGTTAATCTTTTTTTAGAGAGATCATAATATTCACCGCTTCCAGGACCGTAAAAATTAGAGTGTATATCCCTGACTGCACCACTTTTACCAATAAACAGGGTGGTAGGAAACGATTTAATAGTGGTTAGCTGCGGCAATGTTTTTTCAGCTTTCTTATCATCACCTGCTGTTACACCAGTAATAAGCATGGGATACTTCACATCCAACAATTTTTTAAACCTTTCCAGACTTTTTTTTGACCGCTCCATATCGGTCGTGTATTCATAAGCCAATGCAATAATCTCAACGCCTTTTGCTCTATTTTCTTTGTAGTAGCCGGACAAAAACCGCGTCTCGTCCAGGCAATTGGCACACCAGCTCCCCATCAGCTGCACTATTACTACTTTGTTTTTATACTTTTCATCCTTCATTGAAACAGGATTACCATCGAGGTCATTAAAAGTAAAATCTAACCGGTTATACCCGTCACGCAGTTTAGTTGGATCACTAATTTCGGGCAAAGCGACGAATGAATCCTTTGTTGCCGTCCACACTTCTTTACCGACATAGCCGTTATAAAAAACTCCATGTAAGCTATTATTCGTAGTATCAATGTTTGCTTCGAACAAACGGGCATTATCTCCATCAAAGCTTGAAAGCAACATAGAGTCGCCCGTTACAATTCCATCGAGGTAGCGATAATCTGCCGATGGTGTAAGAAAGCTTCCGGTAAGACGGTTGCTGTGCTGATTAAACATAGCTATTGCTTTTCTAATAGTACCATTAGGCCTGGTAATGCTAACATTCCATTTGCCCGAAATATTATTTTTTGCACTTCCCTGGGTGGCTTTAAATCTTGCTGGATCATTGGCCTTGCCAAAAAGCGACCAGTACTGTACGCTGCCGGAAGTACCTTTTATAAAAGTTCCGGTCATATCACCATTAGCCTGCACCTTAACCCTAAAACTTGCCTCAAAAGATGGCATGGTAAAAAATAAAGAGTCGCCTGCAGATGTAACATCGGTAAGTTTTATTTTTTCTCCTGCATTTACAACAACTAATGCTGTTTTGCCTTGTACCCTGTTTCTTTCTAATTGAAAAATAATTTCCTTGCCATCTTTCCGTTGCAAGGCTATCCGCCAACCTTTGGGTATTGCGCTTTTGGGTTGAGCAACAACGGACAGAAATAGCGACAGGCTTACAATCAACATCAAAACTTTGAAAACTGACGGTCTATGCTTAATAATATTATTCATGTACCGGCAAGTTACGTCAGTTAACGGAAGGGAGAATAACTACGATAGTATAGCTTATACTCCGCTTCCGATTTTTAACAGAAGAGTGGCCGGCTGAGTTCAAGTTAAATGCACAATTTCGCCTGCACTCCGTTTATTTCTTCTTCATTCCACAGTTTTGGTGGAGCATTCACATGATACCCACGGGCTTTGGATGTTCCCAGGCCCGCTTTGTATATGTGTCAAGACATTCAGGGGAATGCAGATAAACAGTTAGACCGGATTAAGGACTATTGTTAAGCACTGGTAAGTTTGTGAAATAGCATCCTTACAGATGTCCCTGTCTGCTGGCAAGAATCTTGTATTGATAATTTTGAGTTAAAAACCGTACAAAATGCCTCTTGGAGCAGCATTACTTAAGATACTGAACAAGCAATATACCCCCTCATCGTTTGTCGAGAAACGCTACCAGCGCTATGACCTCGGCTTCAAGACTGACGAAGAGGGCAATCCCATTTTACTCTTCCTGGGTACCAAAGATGCCAACGCAAATATCCGTGGACGCCGGTACGCAAAGAGGTTTCTGAAAGACGAGCAGGGAAAGGTTATTAAGGACCATTGGGATGACAAAGGTCTTGCAACCTGAATGGACATCCGCATCCCTGCAGATGCGGGTTGAACATCTAGTCGTATTCGTAATCTCACTGCCGGAACTTTCCAGTTCCCGCTGAATGCAGTTTGCATGGGGATGCCGACGATACTTACTGGGAGCACCGCGGCCGTTATTAGATAGCAAACATAAAAATTTACAAAGCCCGCATAAACAACTTAAACGAGCGTTTCCCAAAAAACGATCATTGCCCTCGGCATTGCAGAAGGTCATGTATATATTTCAAAGTTCTTAAGCCATGCTACGCTTCTCTTGGGTTCGTGCAGAACAGGGATCGAACTGCTTCTTTGATGCTCCCACATTTCGTTGAACACCCGGCTCTTTTCCATTAATTGATCGAAGGGTGCCTTCTGAATCAATTTTTCCCTTGTCAAGGATGTATATGTAATCAAATTTTGGAAGCAAGTGAAGCCGGTGAAGTGAAGAAATGATTGCTTTGTCTTTAAATAAATGATATTACCTTCATAAGGTACTCCGGTGAACTCACCGGTGAACTGCACCGAACAAGCTATTTGAAACTCAAGCTGGGCGCCACTCTCCCACTCAGGTTTGAATCCTGACGCGGTCACAAATAGGCGTATCAAAAAATACTAAAAACCAGCAAAATGATTGATTTTGCTGGTTTTTATTTTAGGATGTCAAAAAATACTAAAATTTATCAAAATTCCGTTGAAGGGTTCGGTGAAAGGTCTTATGGGAAAAGCCTTTCACCGGATTCTCATGCAATATAGACCCGGCTTGTATTTCAGAAATTGAGTTTTCTCATTTTTAGCTATTTTGTCATCCGAAAACACTTTTGCAATTTATTCCTTTGATGGAGATAAAGTCTAGCTCTCTGTAATCTGGAAGAAGGCTTACATTTTTCCCGCAGGCTGGTAAGGAGTATCTCGTCACCGAAGAAAATTAATCACTCCAAACTGTGATTTTTTTAATAAGGCTGCGCATCATAGAACAACGAACAAGTAAAATTAAATGTCAAACAGGACGAAGATAATTTTCTGCAGCTGATCACAGAGAACAAAAGAATTATTATCAAAATATCTGCATCGTATTGTAACAATAAAACTGACAAGGAAGACCTTGCACAGGAAATTATGTTCACCCTGTGGAAAGGCAGGAAAATATTTAATCCCGCCTTCAAATTTTCGACCTGGATGTACAGGGTTGCACTGAATGTGGCCATTTCATTTTACCGGGCAACAAAAAAAAATTAAACCATACTACTTCATTGGCAGATCTATTGTCTGAACAAGCTGTAAATACTATAGTTAAGCAGAATATCGCTATGGCTCTTAATAATATCTTTTTCCTAATTTAAAATTTCTAAAAATGTGTATTTATTTTTTTCACCTTAGCCCATTCCTATTTTCTTTTCTTTTTTTGCTTCTTTTTTTCTTTT
>JBDSBP010000148.1:0-4162 GCA_039921525.1 Chitinophagaceae bacterium
AATACAGGAGCGGCACTACCAACAGGGTTAAAAACGTAGATGTAATGGTGCCCCCAATAAGTGAAATAGCCAGTCCCTGGAATATAGGATCTGAAAGAATAATAACCGCTCCCATCGCCACAGCTCCCGCCGTTAGCAGGATTGGTGTTGTTCGTACGGCACCGGCTTAAATGATTGCCTGTTTTAAATGGATATTTTCCATGAGTCGTATGTTGATGAAATCAATAACTAATATAGAGTTTCGGACCATGACACCTGCCAGAGCAATAAATCCAATCATTGAGGTTGCTGTGAAATAGGCACCCAATGCCCAGTGGCCGAGTAATATTCCAATAAAGGAAAGTGGAATAGCGGCAAGCTGATATTTGTGTCGTTGCTATTCCATAACGCATCGCTTTTTCTTTATCAACAGATACACGGTATTCATTTTCGTCATCTTCCACCATCCAGTCAGCGTTTACCACATCTGCCATGTTAATGATCATTTGCTTCACCTGTTTGGCAATGGCAATTAGTGGTTCCTATCTTTTATTAATCTTCGTTCCTCCAATGCTGATTTTAGATATACCTTTAACAAATACTTAAAGGGCTGGACACGCAGCCTTAAATAGACCTTAAAATTAATTGCGGCGAATTATTTAATATCAATAAATCTATCATTAATAAAGTGAGTATGGTGTAATTTATTCTCGTTTTCATTATCCTTTTTTAAAAAACATTATGAATTTAGATAACCTGAAAAATGTATTTGAGCCAAAGCTGCTGTTGGAAATGCAACAGTTTGGTACCTTTAAAAGTTTTAAAGAAGGTGGCCTGATTATGGATTACGGAAAGTATATCCGTATGATGCCGATTATCTTAGAAGGAACTGTTAAAGTATACAGGTTAGATGAAAAAGGAAATGAAATTCTGCTGTACTACTTGTCAAGCAGCGAAAGCTGTTCAATGGCTTATAGTTGTTGTGTAGAAGCTAAGAAAAGTGAAGTAAAGGCGATTGCAGAAGATGATGTTGAGCTGTTAGCAATTCCACCTGTTAAGCTGGATGAATGGCTTTGTGTTTATCCCGGTTGGAAAAACTACATTATGCGTGGCTTCAATGAACGCTTTATTGAATTATTAAAATCAATAGAGAGTATTGCTTTTCATAAGTTAGACGAAAGACTAATAGCTTACCTGAAGGAGAAACAACGCATGACCGGCTCCAGTGTAATAAAGGCCTCTCATTACCTGATAGCTGATGAACTTGCTACCTCAAGGGTGGTAATCTCCAGACTGCTTAAGCAATTGGAAAACGATGGCAGGATATTGTTGTACCGGAATGAAATTAAACTGATGAAAGGCTTTAACTAATATGTATTCCCTGTGCTTATTGCCAATTGCCCGCATGGTAATGGCTCATTGAATCTCTCTGATATATCCATACATCAACTGAAGATATTTTTCTGCTTCGGCCAGAGCAATTTTTTTTTGCCCTTCCTTCCCGGCAGATCGTGCGCGAAGGCTGTTTATTTTTGCGCGTATATTCGAGCGGTAACTTTTATAATAAACAAATAGTTTTCTGTCCTCCTCTGTTTTCATAGAAGGAAACAACTTATTATAATCACTCATAAATAAGTCAGAAAGGTCTTTCCTGCCAAGCGCTTCCAGATCCATACAAAGAAATGCTACTTCATTCAGCACATCGATCTGCCTTATGTCATCATTAAACTCAATACAATCAAAGGGCTGCGGCTCCGGTACAAAGAATATATTCCGGGAGTGCAAATCTCCATGGCAATCCCTGTAGAAATGTTCTCTAAGCCTTGCAGCTACCAAATGCTTATTCTTTTCTACGAACCTGTCAGATGCATCAATAGAATGGGTAATCATTTGTTTTGTATGAGCGCCAAGCTGTTCCCCTAAATATACTTTTTCCATCTCCAGGTCCTTAAATTTAGTGGCTACATCCAAATAATCTTTCCTGTAGATAATATCTGTATGTGTATGAAAGCTGGCTATTTTCTCTGCCAGTTGCTGAATTTGCAACACGGTAACGTCATTTTTTGCTAACAGCAGATCCATTTGAAATTCCCGATTTACCTTACGCATCCTCACGGCATAATCGATAATCTCTCCATCTTTTCCGTTAACAGACGGTAACCCGTTTTTTTTCGTAATATTTTGAACATCCAGGTATATGTCGTCCGTCAGGCGTTTATTTAATGCCAGCTCTCTTTTACAGTAGTAATGTCTTTTTTCTATTGTGGAAAAGTCGAGAAACGAATAGTGAATTGGCTTTTTGATTTTGTAAGCAAATTTTTCACATAGAATGACCCATGAAATATGGGTTTCGATTAGTTCGGGGCTCCCGGCACTATCGGGAAAACTTCCTCCTGCAACGAGCTTATATATTTGTTCTTGCGTCATTTTTTGAATGTAGGTAGTGTTCCGTTATATTCAACAGGTATTTAATATTATCGTCTGTTGATTGAATTTCCAGGTGGGGCTCATGCAAGGGTTCCCATTTCTCTTTGATCTTTTTATATACTTCAAAGTCTGCATCACTATCCTGGCGTTTCCGGAGCAGCCTTTTGCGAATAAGGGATTCCTCTGCAGTTACCTCAATAAAAATAATATCCCCAGGCTCATTTGCATTTTGTATAAAATTATTTCTTATTTTTTGCAGATAAAATGTTGCATCGATAACCAGGTCTGTTTTATTCTCCAGGGCTTTTTTCATTCGTTGCAGCATCTCATCGTATACGAGTAATTTCTCATCTTCTGAATAGATTCTACGGGCCACCATTTCTTTCCTTAACCTGTCGCTGCTGATATACTCAGCTTTATATATATCAGCCAGCTGTGAAGCGAGATAACTTTTGCCTGAGCCAGGCAAACCAAAGACAATCACTATCATATATCGTTCATTTTGAACTCAATTTAGCTGGATGCCTGGCCGCAAAACCGATTTTAGAATGTGTTTCTTTTGTTTTATCCATAAATCTCGTTATTAATATTGGAACAAGTATGCAATCTATTTACGGTGGCGCACTATATAAATCTCAAAATTACCGTTAACCAAATTCTTACACAATGATTCTTATCAGCAATTGCTATGTCACAGGATCGAGGCACCAGTCAGTCTTTTAACTGACGGAGATCATAGATATCATCGTTTGCCCGGCTTATTTTTGTTTTTTATCAATATGATATCCGGGTCTATAAATGAATTACATTTTATTTTAAGATTTAATAACAGTACTAAAACATAATAATTATGGAAAAGATTTTTCAGGATAAAGTTATCATAGTGACGGGTGGCAGTTTTGGAATCGGGCGAGCTACTGCCATTGCATTTGCGCAACGGGGTGCGAAAGTGGTGGTTGCAGATTTGATAGAAGATACGTTACATGAAACGATAAAGCAGATAACAGCCGTGGGAAGTGAAGCGATATTTGTTCAATGTGATGTTTCCAAAAACGACGAGGTAAACAGGATGGTAGCTACTTGTATACAAACCTATGGAAGATTGGATTATGCTTTCAATAATGCAGGAATCGAGGGGGTGCCGGCAACTACACATGAGTGCACGGAAGAAAACTGGGATAAAACTATTGGTGTAAACCTTAAGGGTATCTGGCTTTGCATGAAAGCAGAAATTAGTTACATGCTAAAAAATGGTGGAGGTGCTATAGTAAACTGTGCCTCTGTTGCAGGGTTGAATGGGTTTCCGGGCCTACCCGCCTATGTTGCTACCAAACATGGTGTGGTAGGTTTAACTAAAACTGCGGCGCTGGAGTATTGCCTGCACAATATCCGTGTAAATGCAGTTTGCCCTGGTGTGATCCATACCGCGATGATTGACCGGCTGACAGGTAAAGAGAAAGCAGTGGAAAAACAATATATCCAAATGGAGCCTATCGGACGTATGGGTAATCCCGAGGAAGTAGCTGAGGCGGTGGCATGGTTATGTTCAGATGCTTCGTCTTTTGTAACAGGAACCGCCATGCCTGTTGATGGAGGATTTGTAGCTGGTTAATACTAGTGTTATGACAACTCTAAAATGACGCTTTGGCTATCAGCCTTCAGCTATCAGCTATCAGGAGGAAACTAATTCTAGCATTGATTTCCTGATAGCTGACTGCTGATAGCTGATAGCTAAAATAACCGACAGTTTATGATT
>JBDSBP010000149.1:0-2104 GCA_039921525.1 Chitinophagaceae bacterium
TTAACAAGCCACTGAACGCACCCCGGATTAACAAGGAAAAACCTGGATACCGCATCGGGTATATTAGCAATCATTTTCCAGGGAGTCCATGTATTTTTTACAGGATCGTAGATCGCATAAGCAGCATCATGCGATCGCGGTTTATCAAGCAATTGTTTTCCTGCTTTATTATACCTGACTTTGATTCCAATAGCAATCATCTTACGAGACTTTTCATGCCATCCGGGCGTTACATCAGCAACGCTAACGGTTGTGCTATCCGGTTCGTATGTCCATGCCAGTTCCGGTATTTCAACAGGTGGTGACCAGGTATTTCCAAGATCATTTGTACGCATGTAATACATGCCGGAATAAAAATCGCTGATCATCAGGTGTTTCTGAATAGTCATGATAACGGCCGACTTACCGTCCTGTCCAAATCCCGGGATCACTGTCGCCCGGGGATGAAACCAACAAAAACCTGGGTTGAGCTCCTGGTAGGCGACGTTGGCTTTGACTTCGAATTTCAAAGGTTTTATCTTTTGATCCGGGTTGTTATGAAAACCCGAAAAAAATAAAAAAGCTGCTGTTGAACAAAGTATCAGGCGAACGGTGTATCTCACCCTGACTGGTTTTTTTTTCATATTTGTTAGAGATTAGTTTAAATTAAAAATACTCCGGTTTGTAAACAGGTCAAAGAGTTTTACCTGGGGGAAACCATATAACCATGGGATCCGGTCCACTACCGGTTTTTATCACAGCTTCCACGGTGAGTTTCTTCATATCAATTACGTGTACTCCCTGCGTTTCTGTTAATGGGCCAGCAATAACTTCATTGCCGCCAGGCTCAATCTCTGCTTTTTTAGAATCCTCGCACCCAATAAAAGCGCGTTTGCCATCAGGACTGAGCTCCACACCAATAGCAAAATCGCCTACCCTGATTCGTTTTAGTTCCTTGCGTGATTTAACATCAATGACAGTAAGTACGCCTTCCTTGATCCAGCCGGCAACAAGGGCCAGTTTGCCATTTGCTGTAAACTTAATTCGTACCGGCATCCCCGGACAGGCAATGGTTTCAACCGGTTCATTTGTAGTTACGTCAATAATGGTGATGGTTCCACCTGTTTGATTGGCAGCCCAGAGATATTTGCCGTCAGGAGTAAAGGCCATGCCTTCAACTCCATCGCCGGCAGGTATCATCTTGATAAGCTGTCCTGACACCCGGTCTAAAACAGAGATATTTTTAGACTCTATATTCGCTACATATAAATGTTTTCCATCAGGAGAAATATAAACTGTATGCGATATTTTCCCATGCGTCAAAATCGTTCGGGACACTTCATTTGTTTTTGTATCAATCTCAACCAGGTAGCCGGTTTGGCCGGCGGTGAAATAGGCATTCCGCCCATCTACAGACATGGCGCAACCATGAATGCGGGTATATGTGCCAGTGAATATTTGCTTTACATGTTTTTGTTGTACGAGGTCGATTACTGAAATAGTGTTCCCGGGTGGCGCATAATTGGAAAGGTAGGCCAACGTTTGATCTGGAGTAATTGTTATCTCATGTGGATTTATCCCTGTTGAGATAGTCTTGATAATTTTTAATGTTTTGGGATTGATAAAGGACAGCGTATTGGAATGTTTATTGGCAACCAGCAATACAGGCGCCGGATTAACTTGCCTTTTTTGTGAAACACAAGCTGCATTTATTAGCACCGATATGCCTGCCAACAAACTAATAAACAAAACCTGCTTTATGTATGCGCTTGTTTTCATAATTTTTGCTTGTTTTCTTTATTCGTCTTTTTTTGATTGCCTAACAATGAAGTGCTGATAAAAAGGGCAGGAATTCACAGGGGATAAACCCTCAAATATACACAAGGTACAGGGTTAATCAATAAGGGAAAGGTAATAATAACAACTGACATTTTCAATCTGTTGTGCGATTAACCAGTGCCAATTTGAATGTAGTTTTCACGTATCAATCAAATGAAAATAACTGCAAGTGAACGTTCATGCTATTAGGTTTTACATTTAACCGGGTGGCATAGCGTTTAAATTTTTATTGGGTAAAAAAATGCCCGTAAATAATAATTACTTAAAGGCATTTCAATCAATTTGA
>JBDSBP010000150.1:0-10732 GCA_039921525.1 Chitinophagaceae bacterium
CCAGGAAACTGGATGAGCGGCGCACCTTTAACGTAAGTTATACCAAGCGCCTAACCCGCCCTTATATATTGGACCTCAATCCCAACGTAAATACAAGTGACCCTAAGAATATCAAGTCCGGTAATCCTGAACTGAAGCCGGAAATTGTTCACCAGGCAGAGTTTTCTTACAACTTTAATACAGGGCAGGATTTTTTTATGAATACGTCTGTTTTCTGGAAACAGACCAACAATACGATCATCGAATTTATGGAAACCAATGCACAGGGGATATCATTCACCAGCAAACAAAACCTGGCCGCCAACAAACAGTTTGGACTTAATTTCTCGGCAACCTCTAACCTCTCCGAACGGCTGGCGGTTAATGGAAATGCAAATATTCATTATTATAACTACAACAGTAAAGCGTTTAACATTTCCCGCGCCGGCTGTGGAGCCGATGTCAATGTGAATGGCACGTACAAACTTCCACATAGTATCTCTGTCCAGGCTTTTGCTAAATATAACACGCGGATGATAACACTGTTGGGTACTCTTGATGATATCTATCAATATAGTTTTGCTGGTAAAAAAGAAATAAAACAAGCAAGGATCTCCGTTACGCTTGCGGCAGTCAACATTTTTACAAACTATATTTCACAGGCAAATACAAAACAGCGGTTTAACTATATATCAATTGTTGATCAGCATTTTTATAATCGTTCCCTGAAATTAACCGTAAACTGGGAATTTGGCGGGGTATGGAGACAGAAGGAACGGAAGAAGATTGATAACAATGATGTGAATGTGCAGGGAAAAGGATAGAAGGGTAGGGGGTTATTGGAGGAAAGTAAAATACCGGTTGAGCGGCCCTTCATTCCACCGTTTTTAGCAGCAGGGCCCAATCATCTTCACCAGGTGCAGTCAGTATACTATTCCGGGAGTATGTTATCTGGCGAGATTTTTACCATCCAGGGAGCATTGCCATAACGATCTTTCCAATCTTTTAGCGGAACAATTATTTTTAAGGGAAGTTTTCCGACGGTATTATTATTAACTATTATTGCAGTTCTTTTTTTTTTGATTTCTGAACCTATAGTCGGCTCAAGATTTACAAGCCACACTTCACTTTGCTTCATAAAACGACGATTCAATGCATAGGTCAGTAAAAATAGGTAATTCCTTATCTGTCTTGTATTCATTATAAAGGTTATCTACTGCCTCGGCGAGGTCTGGTTGACTGTCTTGCCGAATAATTTTAAGCGTCTTCTCTATAATTAACAGTTTGTCTGTCAAAGGAAGATTAATGACCTCTTATAAAATATTCGCTGTGGTTATAATATAAAGTAATTGGTAATTTAGGACTTTGTCGTAACCTCTTATGTTTGTATTATAGAAAAAGGTTGAATTAAGCAAAAATTTGTTTTTTGTAAGATAAGTCTTGTTCTAAGAATTTTCAGGCAGCCGCACGCAATTTACGGCGTTGATCTTAGTTCTTATTAATGATGGCGTATCTCCAATTATTAAACTAATTACCACTAACGCCGTCCATCCCGGCAAACCGCTCAATTACTCATTTCCCAGGCATTAAGGCATTATTTAAATAAAAATCTTGCTTAGTTTCACAAAATAATGTAAGAAAGTTTTAAGTTACAGCCCTACCGGCAAAACATATTATGAAAATCTACAGAAAATTAATTACGAAAGTTCCAAAGCAAATGATCATTATCGCAGCGATACTGATCACCTGCAGTTTTATTTCACTCAATAATTTCAACCCGCCATTACCAAAATCTTTACCCGACAACGGCGGACTTTTTTTACCGGGCGGTTTTGGCGCCGTGGTGGTGGCCGACTCTCTCGGCCGTGCGCGACACCTGGCGGTTAATTCCAATGGCGACATTTATGTAAAGCTAAGAAACCCGGATTCCCTGAAAAGAGGCAGTGTCGCCATGCGCGATACGAACAATGACGGCAAAGCCGACATCATAGAATATTTTGGCGACTACCCCGATGAAGGCAATTACGGAACCGCGATGCGCATCCACAAAGGATACCTGTATTTCACCACGGCCGGGGAAGTGTACAGAACAAAACTCACTCCGGGCAAACTGGTGCCGGAAGGGAATACTGAACTTTTGGTAAAAGATGATTACATGCATGACCCGCACGGATACTCGCATATCGCAAAACCGCTTTCTTTTGACGACAAGGGGCATATGTTTGTTCCGTTTGGTTCACCGGGTGATGTATGCCAGGTGGCTGAACGTCAACCAGGCTCCCCGGGGCAGATGCCCTGCCCGCAACTCGAAGAGCATGCCGGTATCTGGATGTTCAGCGATACCGCCCAAAACCAGACGATCAAAGACGGTATCCGGTATGCAACAGGTATTCGCAGCGTGGTGGCGATGGACTGGAATAAGGCAGACAAGACGTTATATGTGGTACAGCATGGCAGGGATGACCTGGTCAGGTCCTGGCCGGAGTTTTATAGTCCCTGGCAGAGTGCCTTGTTGCCCGCGGAAGAATTCTTAAAAGTGAAACAAGGAACAGATGCCGGCTGGCCATATTACTACTACGATTATATGCAGAAAAAGAAACTGCTCAACCCGGAATATGGTGGTGATGGTAAAAAAGAAGGCGACGGCAAGAAGTTTACACAACCCTTGATAGGTTTCCCGGGCCACTTTGCTCCGAACGACTTATTCTTTTATACCGGCAACCAGTTTCCTGCCCGTTATAAAAATGGCGCCTTTATCGCTTTTCATGGTTCTACCATCCGCACGCCGTATTCACAGGGCGGATATTTTATCGGTTTCGTACCGTTTAAAAACGGGGCACCATCCGGTGATTGGGAAGTGTTCGCAGATGGTTTTCCTGGTCCGAGTTCGCTCGTCTATACCAGCGATGCAGCGTATCGCCCGATGGGTATTGCCATGGGTCCTGATGGTTCTTTATACATCTCTGAAAGTGAAAAAGGAAAAGTATGGCGTATCATGTACAAAGGCGATAAGAAAAAATTTGGCACAGCTCAGCTTGCCGGTATGGCAAAACGTAAAATCACTTCGGAACATATTAAAACGCCTGATGCGGTTAAAGACAATTTGTTCACAGAAAAACTCGCTGAAGGGGGAAAATTATATACCATTTATTGCGCGGGTTGTCACCAGGGCAATGGCAAAGGCGATGGAACACGTTTTCCTCCACTTGAAAATTCAGAGTATGTTAAAGGAGATCGGCGTCAGCTGGTCACCATCGTGCTGAAAGGCCTGACTGGTCCGATTACGGTTAATGGTATAGGTTATAACGAACTGATGCCTGCCAACGCCTTTTTGAGCGATGAGCAAGTCGCACTGATCCTTTCATATGTAAGGTCTAATTTCAATAACAATTCCGGTCTGATCGTGCCCGCGGAAGTGGCCCGTATCCGGCAGCGGCTGGAGAACCCGCTACCTGCGCAGCCTGCAACACCAAAGGCAGATTCAGCTACTATACCGGCCGGCATAAAATAATCGCCAAGAGCTTTGTTACACGGAGATACACAGAGGTTCACGGAGATACACGGAGGGCCTCCGTGGATCTCTGTGCCTTCTCCGTGTATCTCCGTGTAATAGCTTTGTTGCACAGCAGAGTTACACCGAAGATTCACGGTTCACCCAGCGAGAAAGCTATGTATTTATCGCCGGGTTTCGACCTGAATTTACCACCCCCGCAGGCAATGACGATGTACTGTTTGCCATTGACAGAATAGGTACTCGGTGATGCATAACCGCCAGTTGGCAGTTGTGTTTCCCAAACCATTTTACCGGTTGTTTTGTCAAAGGCGCGGAATTTTTCATCCAGCGTGGCTGCGATAAATATTAGCCCACCGCCCGTTACTAACGGGCCGCCGTAATTGTCGGTGCCTGTTGGCGGAATTCCCTTTTCCATCAACGCTTTATATTCTCCCAACGGTACCTGCCAGTTGTGTTCTCCCGTATTTAAATCGATGGCCGTGAGGGTGCCCCAGGGCGGCGTATTAACGGGGTAGCCGTTTTTGTCGTACCAACGCGCGTAGCCTGAATTCTGGTAAGGACTCATCACCGTTTTGTTAGAAGCTGCCTGCACATGAACCTCGTTTTTATTGAGCAGGAAATTAATGATCGCTTCGCGCTGGCCATTGGGCAGGTGCGAGAAAGAAGGCATCATACCGCGGCCTTTTTTTACGATCTTTTCAATAGCCGGCGTCGGTAATCGCCGGCCGATATTCAATAAAGATGGATAGGACGCATCATGGTTCCCGAGGCGATCGGTGCCATGACAACCGGAGCAGTTGATGCTGTACAATTTCGAGCCCGTAAGCGACGCCCCATTTAATGGTTGCTGGCTTTTTACCAGTGAAATATAACCCGGGATATCTTTTCCCGGCACGTATAAGATACCATCGGGGTCAGCCGCGGCACCGCCCCATTGAGCGCCGCCTCCCGTACTCGGGTAAAGGATGGTGCGCTCAAAATTGATGGGGATAAACGCACTGCCGCCGCGCGATTTTCGAAAAATGTCAATGAGCGAATCGCGACCGGCCGCCGACGGATTAAAATCTTTCTCGGTAAAAACCTGCCGTGTAAATGGGAAGGGTTTCGTGGGCACCGGCTGCGTGGGACTTGGGAATTCACCGGGCACTGAGGCGGTCGTAAACGGTTTTTCTTCGATATCAAAGATGGGTTTACCAGTTTCGCGGTTAAATAAAAAGACGGTGCCCTGCTTCGTGACCTGCGCCACTACATCTATCTTTTTTCCCTGCTGTGTGATAGTAACCAGGTTTGGTGGTGCAGGCGGATCCCTGTCCCAGATATCATGATGTACCAGTTGATAATACCAGATCATCTTACCGGTTGCGGCGTTTAATGCCAGCAGGCAATTCGCGTAGAGGTTATCGCCTTTACGGCTGCCGCCATAAAAATCAAATGCCGCCGAACCCGTCGGGATGTACACGATGCCGCGGTCGCGGTCGATCGCCATGCCGGCCCAGGAATTGGCACCGCCGTTGTTTTCCCGCGCACCCCGCAGCCAGGTATCGTACCCCGCGTCGCCTTTAGCAGGAATGGTGCGAAAGGTCCAGGCCAGCTTGCCGGTGTATACGTTAAAAGCACGGATATCGCCGAGCAAGGCGGTTTCTGATTCAGATACGCGCACACCGGTGATGATAAGATCTTTGAAAATGGTATTCGGTGTGTTAGACACCACATAGCTATCGGCACCAGGCCGCACCAGCCCGGGTTTTAAATCGATCCTGCCCGTATCGCCAAATGTTGAAATCAACTTGCCGGTGGCCGCGTCGATGGCGTATAACCATTGGCCTGCACCCAAAAATATCCTGGCGGAACTGCTGTCTTCGTAATAACTAACCCCGCGGCTGGTCGTTCCATCGTTGTCGGTGAGGGCCGTTTTCCAGATCTCTTTACCCGAGGAGGCATCGATGGCAAAAGCCTGCGTGTTGGCGCTGACACCATACAGTATCCCGTGGATGATCAGGGGGTTGCATTGCATCTCCGTACGAATGCCGGGTATTCCCACGCCACCGGACGCATACTCCCAGGCTGGTTTTAACCTGCCTACATTTTCTTTGTTGATTTGATGAAGAGGCGAATAGTGATTGCGGTTGCCGTTGCCATGGTATTCGGTCCAGTCTGCACCGGGTGTGCTTTTTTTTGGACGCTGGTCCGATGAATGGCAGCCGGCCAGGCATAAGCATAAAACTAAAAGGGGGAAATTTGTTTTCAATGGTTTGGCGATTGTCGGTGTTACCGGTCAGATCAATACATTCGTTAGTCGGCGCATTTTTTGTGTTCTGCAAAAGTGAGTTCCCTGTTAAATGTATACTTTTTAAACCGTTCACGAAATTATGGGGTTGAAGAGATGTTAAATGGCGTCGACCTGGCGTTGACTAGTTGTGAAATCCGGAAAAGGAACCGGCAAGCCACCAAATAAACAATATCTTTACGCCCCTTTAATAAAAGCGATACCATGAAAAAGAACATCTCTAAAGAAACTATCCTGCAGGTTTGTATGCAGAAACAGGAAGAACTGATTAATAATTTCAACGATCGGGTAATGGAAAGAAGGGCAGACGCTTCAATTGCAAACCAGTCAACCAGTCAAAGCGAAGACCGGAACGCAGGGGATGCTGAAGTATTAGACAGCCTGGAAAAGGAATTGGTATTTGCCCAGTTGGAATTGAGCGCCCTTAAAGCCATCAACCCCACACAGAAAAATACAACCGTAGAGTCCGGCGCCGTAGTGGTCACTAACGAACGAATATTTTTTATTGCGGTCTCCAGTGAAAAAGTTGAAATCGACGGGGAAGTGATTTATGGCATTTCTACCAATGCACCGATTTATTCCGTTATGCAGGGCCTTGCAAAAGGTGACCGGTTTGAATTTAACGGTACAGCGTACGATATTGAAAAGGTATATTGATTCGAAAAAAATATTGGGTATTTCATTCTCATATTGATCAGTTCGTGACAAAAAATGATTAAATCTCCATGAAAAATCTATCGGTGGACGGAGAGTAAAACTTTTTCATACGTTGCCGTGCAGTATTATCGTTCTTTATCCCTTCAATTATTTTTCTCGGTATTCTTTACAATAACTGCTTTCACCTGCACATCGCAGGTATTGCGGAAAAGAACCGTTACATTGATGGGTGGCCGCTTTGATATTACCATTGTATCAAAAGACTCCCTGGCCGCAGAAAGATATATTGATACCGTAATCATGGAAGTGACGAGGATAGAATACCTTATCTCCGACTGGAAACCTCAGACACAGGTATCACAGGTAAATGCGGCTGCAGGAATCCATCCTGTAAAAGTAGACAGGGAAGTGTTTGAACTCACCCAAAGAGCGCTCAGGTTTTCCCGCATTACCAAAGGCGGTTTCGACATTAGCTTTGCGGTCATGGACCGGATCTGGAAGTTCGATGGATCTATGAAAGAGATGCCGACACCGGAAGCCATAAAAAAATCAGTCGAGAAAGTTGGTTATAAAAACATCCAGCTTGACAGCATCAACACCACAATTTTCCTTAAACTCCCAGGTATGAAGATCGGTTTTGGCGCACTCGGAGAAGGGTATGCCGCTGATCGTTGCCGCGATATGATGATCGCTAAAGGCGTGCCGGCCGGTATTGTCAACGGCTCAGGCGATATGGCCACCTGGGGCAGTCAGCCAGATGGCAGCGACTGGAACATCGGAATTACCAACCCCCGGCAAAAGGACAACCTTTTTGCCGTGTTATCCCTGCACCAAAGTGCAATGGTGACATCGGGCAGCTATGAAAAATTTGTGGTATTTAGCGGCAAGCGGTATTCGCATATTATCAATCCCGTTACGGGCTACCCGGTCACCGGCTTAACCAGTGTAACAGTGGTGGGCCCAAGTGCAGAGATGGCGAATGGTTTTAGTACCTCCCTGATGGTATTAGGAGTAAAGGCTGGTTTGAAACTTATGGTTAAATACCCGGCTTATCAGTACGTCATGATTACGGATAAGGGGCAGGTGCTGTCTTCCAAAAATCTCAAGCTTCAGAATTACAAACAACCCTGAGAATTTCCGGATAGCGAGTTTTAGTTTCCTGATCTCGTAATTCCTATACATCATGAATTCCTTTGCTTTGCAGAAAAAAGAGAATGAGAACTTTATACACATTTTTGTTTGTTTTTCTTTGTCTGGGTACCGCTGTAATTGCCCAAACAGGAACTATCACTGGTAAAATATCTACTGCAGATGGAAATGCAGCTGTTAACGTAACAGTTGGCCTTAAAGGCACCAATAAAACAGTTTTATCTGGTGAAAACGGATCTTTTACCATTTACAATGTCAAACCTGGCGCTTACACACTGATCGTTTCGCATATCGGTTTGAAAACGCAGGAACAGGCCCTGAACATTAGGAATGGTGAATCGAATCGAATTAATCTTACCCTTTCTGAAAATTCCCGCCAACTGCAGGAAATAATCATCAATGCCAGAAAAAGTGTAAACAGTAAACCGGTCACCGTAGGTAAATCGGGACTTTCCCCCATGGATATGCCCCAGAGCATCGCCATAATCGGTAGCGAAGCGATCCGCGACCAGCAGATGAACCGGTTAAGTGATGTTCTGAAAAACGTTAATGGCGTCGCCTTCGGAGAAAATAGAGGTTCTGTCAATGAAACCTTTTTTGCCAGGGGGTACAGCCTGGGGGGCAATAATGTACTGAAGAACGGAGCGAGAACAACTACAGGCGGGATGCCGGAAGCCAGCACGCTGGAATCGGTAGAAGTATTAAAAGGAAGCGCCGCTTTGCTTTATGGAGGGGTAACAGGGGGTGCAGTGGTTAACCTGATCACTAAAAAGCCCAGGTTCGAATATGGTGGAGAAGTTTCGATGAGAATGGGAAGCAACAACCTCTTAAAACCTGCCCTGGACGTTTATGGCCCTATCACCAACAAACTCGCTTTCCGCGTGATTGGCACATATGAAAATGCGGATAGCTACCGCGATGTTGTAAAAACGAAAAGGTTATACATCAATCCATCATTGCTTTATAAGTTTTCTGATAGAACAGAATTGATCGTTCAGGGCGATTATCTTAAAAGCGACTATACACCTGATTTCGGTATCGGCAGTGTTGGCAATAAGATTTCTCCTGTTGGAAGAGATGCCTTTCTAAATACCTTGTGGGCATACAATAACACCAAAACAACATCCACCCAGGCGAACCTGACGCATAAGTTCAACGAAAACTGGAGGTTGAATGCGCTTGCTTCCCTGCAATCCTATACCAGGGATTACTTCGGCGCAGAACGCCCGGCCGCCAATGCAGCCGGAATGGCAGCAAGAAACCTGACCCGCTCTCAGTCAAAGGAATATACGTACAATGAGCAACTGAACATAACCGGGTCATTTAAGACTGGACGGATCAATCACACGGTATTGATAGGAGCGGATGCTGACCAATCAAGAACAAATGCGAAAGGATTTAATTATGCACCCGGCAGCAAAGCTTTTTATGACAGCATAAACCTGCTTAATCCTGCCACGTATAACACACATTCTGATATACCTCAAACGTTTATTGTAACAAATACGCTTACACCGGTATCCCGTGCCGGCGCTTTCGTTCAGGACCTGATTGCTATTACGGATAAATTCAAAGTCCTTGCCGGTATAAGATGGACTTACCAGAGAACATCTACCACAACAATAGATTCCCTTCTGAAGAATAAGCAGGTAAAAGGAACTGCAGCTCCTAAAACGGATAAAGTATTCTCTCCAAAATTTGGATTGATCTATCAACCTTTGAAGTCTACTTCATTGTATGTTAGCTACGCGAATAATTTCACTTCTAATTCAGGATTGAACGTCGCTACGAATGAGCCAATGGGGCCATCTATCATTGATCAATACGAGGCAGGCATAAAGAACGACTTCTTCGATGGCAAACTGTCCGCCAATATTACCTGGTATAAGATCGTCAACAACAGGTTTTCTCAAACAGCTTTACTTAATAGTGCAGGAGCTCCTAATGGCGATGCCAATCTGAAAGAGTTTACTGGCAAAACGGCAAGTGATGGCGTGGAGGTGGATCTAACCGGAACAATTGTGAAAGGTTTAAATTTCATAGCAGGATACAGCTACAATTACATGCGCTATACCGATACACGTGATGAAGTAAAAGACGATAATGGAAAAGTGATTGCTGCAGGTGGAAATGTGGAGGGAGAACGGTTGGTTGGAACTACTAAAAATACAGCGAACGGAACCCTGTTTTATACGTTCGGTTCTGGTCCGTTGAAAGGATTCAAGATCGGTGCTTCTGCCTATTACACCGGCAAGCGCCTGGGCGGATTCAACACCAGCAAAACGCCGACTGCACGTGCAGGCCTGATTCCTTTGAATGGTTTCACAACGTTTGATCTTTCTGCAGGGTACACTTTTAAGAAAATATCAATTCTCGCCAAGCTTTCCAACATTTCCAATGAAATAAATTATTTCATTCACGACAATTATAGCGTAAACCCAATTGCCCCCAGGCAGGTAATAAGCACCCTGGCATATAAGTTTTAATATAAATTTATGACTCAAGTTTTTAATGTTTTTCCTGTCATTTCAGCCAAAGCGCGCAAGATGTTTTAATTCGGGAAGGTTGCCGCGCTTCGTTGAAATGACAAAAAATATTGAGGATGTCACAAATTAAGATCCCCACAGTCTTGTCATTTCAGCCAAAGCGTGCAAGATGTTTTAATTCGGGAAGGTTGCCGCGCTTCGCCGAAATGACAAAAAAATATTGAGGATGTTCAAATTAAGATCCCCACCGTCTTGTCATTTCAGCCAAAGCGCCACAGCATCTTCGCACAGATGCATGTTACGGCGCTTTGAGCTGAAATCTCTAAGATGGAGACAGCTCGCATTGTAGAGATTTCAGCCAAAGCGCGCAAGATGTTTTAATTCGGGAAGGTTGCCGCGCTTCGTTGAACTGACAAAAAATATTGAGGATGTCACAAATTAAGATCCCCACCGTCTTGTCATTTCAGCCAAAGCGCCACAGCATCTTCGCACAGATGCATGTTACGGCGCTTTGAGCTGAAATCTCTACGATGGAGACAGCTCGCATTGTAGAGATTTCAGGGGAAGCGCACAAGATGTTTTTATTCGGGACGGTTGCCGCGCTTCGCTGAAATGACAAACAAATATTCCACCGTCTTGTCATTTCAGCCAAAGCGCCAC
>JBDSBP010000151.1:0-6894 GCA_039921525.1 Chitinophagaceae bacterium
TGAAAAACTGGGGAAATCTTTCTCCGACTTCGTAGTAAAACAACGGCTAATCATCAACGCCATTAATCCAATTATTGACGCCATAAATCCCATTTTTTATATGCGCAAATAACCAAACTCGAGTGGGCGGTGCTTGCCCCCGCCCTGACTGCATACGAAACTGCCTGTATATTTAGGGGGGACGTTGATAAAATACCACACGTATCCGGTGTAACAGGGCAGGGGCAAGCCCTGCCCCTACAAACGCCGCGCATCAAAATTGTTATTTACACGGGTGATATCGACGCCGCTGATCGAAGACTTTTATATAACATAAATTTGCCCATTGAAAATAAATGAATTACAAAGTTTAAAGTTATTAAATTGGTGATGTCGGCCCAAACTGGTTTAAGCAGCTGATAGCTGATAGCTGATAGCTGATGCCTGACGGCTTTATTCAAACCTCACACCTTTACTACTTCCTCACGAGTTTCATCAGTTTCATGGGCTTTCCGTTAATGTTCAGCCTTGCAAAATACACGCCCGGAAGCATTCCTTTATTACCTACATTCATCTTCAGTGTGGTAGCGCCTGCTGCCATGTTACCAAAATTTTGTTTGAACAATAATCTCCCAGACACATCAACCAGGTCAACAGTTATTTTGTTGCCTGCCGTTGCATTATTAAAATAAATGGTAAAACTGTTCGTAAACGGATTGGGATAAATGGACTGCATTTCAATATTTCCCATTTCCGCATTCAATCTGGCAGCGGATTGTTCTGTTCCATTTTTGGATTGTGCTGATACAATGGCTGAATTATTTAACCTGAATGCACTGCCTGGAATAAGCTGTCGCCCAATGCCTGGACCAGTCCAATATACCTCCATGGTTTCACCGCCACTTTGTTCAAAAAACGTGATGACAATAGGATACAATCCGGCGGACGGAATATTAACCGTTCCCGCAACCGGGAATGCCGGGTGTAATCCATCGCTATTAACTACCGCTGCTCCCCCAAAGGAATACGTGGAACCAAAATATAACTTGCTGCCATCGTCGGATACCGTTTCGAATGTGTAAACACCCGGCGTGGTGATATTGATATATCCTTCCCATAAAAATCCAAAATTGTCATTCCTGCCAGGAGTTCTTACAGTAATGTCGGTAGTTGAACTGGTGCCAGTTTTTACCGGTGTTAACAAACTGAAATTAGGAAGTGAATTCCAGGTGCCTTCGTAATATTTGTAGTTAAGTCCGCTGAAAACAGGTGGTGGGTTACCGTTAGCAGTAAACGCCGTATTAGGAATACGTGTCCTTGGAATGCCCGGACCGCTCCAGTATACTTCCATAACTTCTCCCCCGCCCTGTTCAAAGAAACTGATAGCAATAGGGTATGAACCAGCGGCCAGTATGTCTATCGTTCCGGAAGCAGAAGCGGTTGCGTGCAAACCATCATTATTTACCAACGCTATAGCGCCAACACTATATGATTTATTAAAATATAATTTGCTTCCATCATCCGATACCGTTTCAAATGTGTAGGTACCTGCCACAGGGATGGTAATATTTCCTTCCCATAAAAACGCGAATTGGTCGTTAACTCCCGGAGGCCTGACGCTGATATCTATGTTTGATGAAGTGCCGGTTTGCACGGGTGTTAATGCGGTAAAGTTGGGCAAAGCACTGAAGGAGCCCTGGTAAAATTTATAGGTAAGGGCACCTATGGGGTTGGTGGAACCCGACGGCGTACCACTAGCCTGGTTGCTGAATTCGGAGTAATTATTTGCGCCGTCATGTGCCTGGATTCTAAAGGTGTACGTGGTATTGGTGACAAGATTTCCTACCACAAAATCCGAGTTGACCGTTGCAAATGATTTAACGCCGTTTACAAATACATCATATCCTGCAACGCCCACATTATCTATACTATTATCCCAGTCGAGTGTCACAGAATTGCCCGTAACGGTAACAACGTGCAAGTTACCGGGACCCGTTGGCGGAACGTGATCATCCGGCGACGAAACACCGGTGGTGGCGCCACTAGCCAGGTTGCTGAATTCGGAATAATTATTGGCAACGTCATGTGCCTGGATCCTGAATGTGTAAGAAGTATTGGCGCCAAGGCTTCCTACTACATAGTCTGAGTTGACAGTAGCATAGGTTTTTGCCCCGTTTATAAATACATCATACCCTGCCACGCCAACATTATCTATACTGTTATCCCAATCGAGCGTGATAGAATTGTTGGTAGCGGAAACAACATGCAGGTTAGAAGGCCCGGTGGGTGGAACATGATCATTCACCGGTGTAACAGTAGTAGTGGTACCATTAATAGAATTGCTAAATACAGATAAATTGTTAGCCTGGTCACGTGCCTGAACCGTAAAAGTATAAGTGGTACCAGGATTTAGGCTACCCGCGACAACGTCAGAGCTAACTGTTGAATACAGTTTGGTACCATTTACAAATACGTCATAACCTGTTACGCCTATGTTGTCAGTGCTATTATCCCAATCGAGGGCAATGGCATTCGTATTGATGGAAACAACGTGTAAATTAGCCGGAATCGTAGGCGGAATATTATCAACCGGTGGCGTTACACTGGCTGTAGTGCCATTCACCAAATTGCTGAATGCCGAGTAATTATTGGCGGCGTCATGCGCCTGGATCATAAACGTATACGTTGTGTTAGAACTAAGACCACCTACTACAAAGTCTGAGTTGGTAGTTGCATATGTTTTGGCACCATTAATAAAGACATCATACCCGGCTACACCTACATTATCTATGCTGTTATCCCAGTCGAGCGTAATAGAACCCGTAGTAGCGGAAACAACATGTAAATTTGATGGGGCGCCTGGGGGAGCATTATCAGTTGGCGGCGTAATGCCGGTTGTGGTGCCATTAACTGCATTACTGAAACCGGACAAATTATTTACCTGGTCATGCGCTTTCACCGTGAAGGTATAGGTAGTCGCCGGATTGAGATTATTAGCAACGACATCTGAATTGGTGGTTGAATATTGTTTCGTACCATTTACAAATACATCGTAACCTGTTACGCCCACGTTATCCGTACTGTTATCCCAATCGAGTGTTATGGAATTTGTTGTGACAGATACGACATGCAGATTTGCCGGGATAGTCGGTGCAGTAATATCTGCAGCGGTAGCGGTAATACCGTTGACTGAATTACTAAAAGCGGAAAAATTATTTGACTGGTCATGCGCCTGCACCGTAAAGGTGTAGGATGTTGCAGGATTGAGATTATTAGCAACAACATCCGAGTTGGTGGTGGAATATTGTTTTGTACCATTTACAAATACATCATAACCGGTAACGCCCACATTATCCGTACTATTATCCCAATCGAGCGTTATGGAATTTGTTGTGACAGATACAACATGCAGATTTGCCGGGGTAGTTGGTGCCGTAACATCGGGAGCGGTAGCGGTAGTACTGTTGACTGAATTACTAAAAGCGGAATAATTATTTGCCTGGTCATGTGCCTGCACCGTAAAGGTGTAAGATGTGGCGGGATTCAGGTTTGTAACCGCAACATCGGAGCTGGTGGTGGAATATTGTTTTGTACCATTTACAAATACATCATAACCGGTAACGCCCACGTTATCCGTACTATTATCCCAATCGAGTAATATAGAGGTGGTGGTAACTGACACCACGTGCAGGTTGGCGGGAGCAGTGGGTGCAATATTATCCGGTGCCACTGGTTGTGTGATCACGGCAGGATTTGGAGACCAGTCAGACCAGATCCCTCCAGGAACTCTCCGGAAACGTACCCGGTAAGTGCCGGGTTGAGTGGCCGTAATTTCATTGGAACCTGCACCGGGAATATCAATATTATTTTTCTGCCATTGATATTCAGCAAACCCACCTGTAATACCTATTCGCGCATTCACGGGCGTATTCGACGGGAAATCCGTTTTCTTATAAAATACCAACGGATTTGCTTTATGAGCTGCCTGCCAGTATGGAACCAGGAAAGGCTGGTTCCAATGTTCTACCCATGTTCCGTGGCCAATAGTAGGAAAATAGGACCACCTGATATCGCCACCGGCAGCGGTAAACCTGTCTACGAAAGCCTGCACAGAGGCAGGTGTGGAAAATTGATCATCCAGTCCGCCACTGGCGACCCAAAATGGTATATGAATGAAGGGCGAAGGGTCCTGGGTAAACGTTGAAATGGAGCCTGGCGAACTAGGTATAGATAAAGCAGACCGTTTTGGGTAGTCAAAGGTATATTTCATGGTGCCATCCCCTCCCAACGACAGTCCCATAGTAATTAAGCGGTCAGGATCTGCATGGCAATACAACTCCAGCAGGTCTAAAACAGCATTAACATTCGGAAAACTCGGTGACCAGTCTCCAACGTCGGTTTGGGGAAATAACAGGAAGGCATCAAACTGCCCCTCATTGATTCTATTTTCAAAGATTGGCCCACTATATAATAAATTAATTTCATTGTCATAATCAATAGCAGCCTCGCCAATTCCATGAAAGAATAATATTACCGGGTATTTTTTGTTGGGGTCATTCGGATTGTAGCCGTTTGGATATCGTAAACGGAACGGCATTCCATTATAATAATAAGATTTAAACCGATCGGTATTGAAATTTACCTCAGGTCTTGGTGTACGCACCCATTTTGCAAGTGTATTAGGCGGTGGAATTGCAGGTGGGTTAGCAGGGTTATAGTTGACTAATGGGTCGGTTGGATTGAAAACGTTTTGTGCCTTGAGGGTAAATGCCCCGCATACCGTAAACAAGACTACGAATAGTAAATTTTTTTTCATAAACAAGGTTGGTTTTAGAAATCAGCTCAATGGTATTATTAAAATTCTGTATTCTTTATGGTAAAAAAATACTTCGATCCGTAAATAGAGGACAATTAAAGGAGGTCTTTCTTAAGAGATTTGAACAACATTCGCGACGGGGTGTGAAGATACAAATGTTTTTAAATGATACTGTTCGCGATGGTAATAAGTTTTAAACAAGATAGAAAATTAAACAAAAAGGAAGAAGAAATAAAAGATTTTTTTCTATTAGAGAACTTTAAGACGATTATTACTGAGGTGTTTTATTTTTATAGAAATTTATTACCGGCCAGGTTTCGCTTCATCGGCTATCGGCTATCGGCTATCCGCTATCAGCTATCAGGAGGAAACATATCACGGATTGAGCTGCTGATAACCGATGGCTGACAACCGATGAATGCGCTATCTAACACGTAACATAACACTGTTCTGAGTTAAATAAAATTTGGCGTTTCGGCTATCACCTATCAGGAGGAAAAATATCAAGGACTGACCAGCTGATAGCTGATAGCTATCTTAACAAGTCCTTATTCTGAATGAATGTGAAATTCCTATGCTGTGATAAATGGCTAAGCACCGTCTCTACCTTATTCCAGAGGGCAAATTCTTCAATTTCCCAGGAGTGACCCCATAGATGCAAACAGCCGCTACCTTTCTTTTCTATTATCTTAATAAAATTGTCCGTAAGCTTTAATAAATCGGTTTCCGAATTAGAAAGAATCCATTGCAGAAGGTTTTTCACCTTTCCCCTTTTTAGCAAGTGTTTAAGGTAAGTGACTTTACCGTGTTCAAAGAGTTGTATGGAAGTTGGATCTATCTGGTCTTTAAAATGATTATCGACAGATAACAGCTCGGTACTTCTGAATATTTTATACCCGGCTTGCCGCACGTAATCCACTACATCAGCATTGAAAACTCCGCCTGGAAAGCAGAATGAAACAGGCTCATCGCCCAGAAGTTCTTTTAACCAGGTAAAGCTTCCCTTGATCTCGTGTTCAAAATTTGAATGCTGGTTTCGCGTCAACCGTATGTGTGATAGCGTATGTCCGCCAATCTCAAATTGTTTTGAAAGTAGCTGTACCTGATCTTCCCGCATAACCTCATGCTCCTGATTAGACCGGGGGATGTAAAAAGTTCCCTGCAAATTATATTTGTCTAATAATGTTGCGATTTTGAAATCCTGGGGGTGTCCATCATCCCAACTTGTTGTTATTAATTTCACCGGTAAATTTATAAGGCTGTTAACTACTAACGGTGATTTTTTTGGGATGGTTGGATTGCACTTTATTGACTATTTGAAATTTAATTAATCAATTCAAGGTGTGTATAGTGGCAAGGTATTGAATCAGGGCAATAATAATGCAATATAAAACGATTTAAACTAACATAGAAAAAAAATTGTGGTCATTCCTGAAGTCGAGTTTAAGCTATCATTTTTATGAATAATACAATAAATGCATTAATTTTGACTGCATGGTAATTTTTGGTGTTTAGTGCGCGATAAGTGATACACTTAGTGTCAAGTCAAATTTACTATGACGGGTAAAATATCTTATCTTGAACAAAAAGTATGATAAGGTATAAAGTAACATTAACAAAAAAAGAGCACGAAAAACTCTTATCGATAACGAAAAGAGGAGTACACAAATAAAAGACAGTAAAATATTCATTAATTCTTTTAAATTGCGATGTAGTGAGTTTTTCGTGAAAGTATCAAATGAAGAAATTGCCAAAGGGCTAAAGATAGGAAATCGGAGAATAGACCGATTAAAAAAGAAATTCGTTGAACAAGGTTTAAAAACTGCTTTGATTAATAGTAATGAGACTACAAGAGTTTATGATAAGAAAACGGATTGTGAATTGAAAGCACATTTGATTGCTATTAGATGCAATAAACCTCCTAAGGGGTTTTCCAGATGGTCATTAAGGCTCTTAGAAGATGAGATGGTTGAGATGAAATCTGTCGAATGCATTTCTCTAGAAACATCAAGAAGTATGATAAAAAAAACGAATTGAAATCCTGGAAGGTTGTGAAAAAAATAATCTTAGTAAAAGATAATTAAATGCTCATAGTACTT
>JBDSBP010000152.1:0-9058 GCA_039921525.1 Chitinophagaceae bacterium
ACCTTCTTTTGTGTTTTTAGTCCTTCGGTTGAGCAAGCCCATCAAATTAACTACTCATACCTTTTCTGCAGATTTTTCTAAAAACTCCATTAATGATTTACCCAAAATATGCGTCCATCCACCTGCAAAACTTTCCCTGGCAAAGGAAGGATCCGTGGTATTGAATGTTTCCAATCCTTCGTGGGTTAATTTCACCCTTGTCTTGCCATCCTCGTCAAACAATTCAAAACTAACATAACTTATACCTTCGTATCCTTCATACCTCCAGCTATAGGCGAGTTTCTTGCCGGCAATTACTTCTGTTACTTTACATAAATGCCGATATACTCTTTTGTCATCTCCTGCATCAAACTGAAATTCAAAACCCAGTTCGGGTTTAAAATCCCTGATATCAAAATACCACAACTTCATTTGATCTTTATCAGTAATGGCCTGCCACACAAGTTCAACAGGCGCATTATAAGTACGTTCAAAAATCAATGGATCCTGTTTCATTTGAATAGATTTTAATAATTATTGAAGATGAAATACACCTACTTAACATCCGGAAAATATTAACATAGCTGCTTTTTAAATTATTATGAAACCTTTCGGTTACACAATTTTATATAAAAAAATTCACTAATCAAAGTGTTTTATTTTTTACCTGCTATTTTTTTACGCCTGGTAGTTAGGAAATTCAGCGCGAGCGCGTAAAAACCAGTCATTTCTCCTCCTGCAAAACGGATAATATATTACCTGCCGGATCTTTAAACCATGCTATTAATGGTCCACCACCGCGGGAAATGTTATCTTCATCTGTTGAAAAACCTTCCTCCTTGTAACTTTCAAAAATAACCCCCAGCTTTTTAAGTTGAGCTACCCCTTCTTCTATGTCAGGCACCATGAAATTAAGGATAGTAAAAGTTGCAGGAGTATGATTTGGTTTGGGATAAACAAAAATCATATTATCCCCTGCCAGGTGAAGTTCCAGTCCACCCATTTCATTTTCTTTTACGTCCACTCCTAGTATGCCGGAGTAAAACTCTTTCGCTTTTTGAATATCGTTTACTGAAAAACCACTGAATGCCTTTGAGCTTTTAAACATAATTGCCTGATTTTTTTTATCTAAAATAATGTTTCTAAAAATCTCCCGCCAGGTTGTACATTAATAACCCGGGAAGAAATTTTTTCGTCTTCATGCAAATATCAACCCTAAAAAGGAATGAAACAAGGTGTGCAAGCGACTTATTAAGGGTGTATTTGCGCCACGATAAAAGCACTCCCATCATCTTTTTTAGCTAATTTAAAATGATTACGGTTACTTTGATTGTTAATCAAAAAGGTCATCAATAGCCGATTGCGTAAGAAGAATGGCTTGCAACTATAGTTGTAGAAATTGAAAAATGAATAAAAATATTCTTTATATAGATCAATCCGGCTCAAAGGAAGTGTTGGCCGAATCATTTCTTTCGTTTAGGAAATTTATTGAATTTCTTAAAATTAAAGTGGCTGATAATCAAGGCAACAAGACAAAGTTTTACAGGTTTGTGCTTAGGAAATTTGAAAGCGTTCCTGAATTAAGCGGAATTTTGTCTGTCAAAGACGCTGCCATATATGAAGAACATTTACAACTGCTTTTATCAATTGTTTACCCCCTGGTAGAAGATGAAAATGAAGCGTTGCTTGCATTTGCAAGTGCTTTAAGTATGGAAGTATTTTATAGTACCAATGCCTTTTTTACGTTATTAGAGCCAACATGTACCGGTAAGAAAAGTCTTTCTACCAGCAGTAGGAAAACAATTCAGCAGGTGATAAAAGACCTGCAATACACTTTTATATTAAACAATTTGTATGGGTATAACTCCATTCAAAAGAAGGAATGGATACAAAGTTTTATTGATCCGGTTACGGGGTTATATAAATATTTACGCTTAAATATCAATAGTAAATTTGTTGATGTAACCCCCAAATATATCTTACCCGATTTAAATCCAATAGTCATCAAATCGCATATTGCCTGCGACAACCATGTTGAAAGACTGGAGCAGGTTATGAACCTTGAATCTTATGTCATAAGTGGCTTTTCCATCATCACGTTAACAGATGTAACGGCGCAGCAGGTGCTGGAACAAATAAGTAAATTGACAATTAGTATAACAGATGACAACATCAGTTCGTCTTACCAGGAAATAAACAGCCTGTTGCAAACGCTGATGGGCAGCAACAAATACCGCTTTGGGCTAATGCCTTTTTTTATAGTCAATGACCGGGCCGCCATTCTATATGAGAACTTTCAATACAGCATTATCGTAAACGCATGCTGGAATGCCGGTGTCTCCAAAGAAGATCTATGTGATTTTATAAGCCATTTTTTGCAGGCTCCTGCGTTGCTAACTTTTGATGCGTCAACAGAAAGCCCGGATATACCGGTTGTTATACAGCAGGCGTTAATGCAGGCCGGTGTGGATTTCATCAACTTTATTCCCGTTTATTATAATAGCCGCCTGTTAGGCATATTTGAAATAGCCGGTGATAAAGGCGAACCTTCAGATACATTTCAACTGGATACCTTAAAGCCTGCGATACCCTATATTTCACAACTTCTACGGCTGTACATTGATAATTTTAACAGCAGAATTGAGTCCATTGTAACCGACAAGTTTACAAACATACAACCTGCCGTTCAATGGAAATTTAACGAAGTGGCATGGCACCATTTTCGAAACAATGAAATTGAACATAAAGATTTTGCTTTGGAAGATATCACTTTTAAGGAGGTATATCCATTGTATGGTGCCGTTGATATGCGCAACTCCACGGATGAAAGAAACCAGTCTTTGCGCGAAGACCTTCAATTACATATTGGTCTTTTGATAGAGATCTTTACTTTGTTAAATAAAAATAATGGTGATTCAACAGCTTCCCGAATTTTAGATGATTGTATTTATTGGGAACATCATCTTATTCATTACATTACCATAGAAGAAATACCATTTGGTCATTTCATACGGGAAGAAGTAAATCCTTACCTGTTAACAGGTACTAACCTGCCTCAACAGGTAACAGAAAAGATTACTTATTATTTTAATGCGCTGGATGAGCAAACAGGAATACTATTTCAGAAAAGACGTGATTTGGAAAAAGCCATGTCACTCATTAATAATGCGCTGGGCAAGTATTTTGATGAATTCAAGGATGCCGTTCAATCTATATATCCCTGTTATTTTGAGAAGTTCCGGTCAGATGGAATAGAATATGATATTTATGTGGGCCAGTCTATCGCTCCCAGGGTTTTGTTTACTATACAGCATTTGCATACGCTTCGTCTTTGGCAGGTGCAAACGATGGCCGAAATAACAAAACTCACTTTTTCTTTATTGCCCGAAATGCAACATGCCCTGGAAACTACCCAGCTATTGTATGTAAATGCGCGCCCTATAGATATTACTTTTAGAACAGATGAACGCCGGTTTGATGTGGAAGGAACGTATAATATCCGGTACCATATAATTAAAAAGAGAATAGACAAAGTGCGGATATTAAATACTAATGAACGGTTAACGCAACCGCATAAAATAGCTATAGTATATTTTGATGAGACCGATTCAATAGAATTTGCCGGCTATATAAATCAGTTACAGCAACAGCAAATACTGTTAGATGACCTCGAATACCTGGACCTGGAAGAATCGCAGGGAGTAACCGGTTTAAAGGCATTGCGCGTAGGGGTGAAGCTCGATTGAATTACGATGATGGTTTTTGACGCCTTGTCTATCAGCAATCAGCTATCGGCTATCAGGAAAACATTTCACAGATTGCCCCCGCTGAATGCTGGCAATGGCTGATATAGTTACAGAGAATCAGTGCTGATATATATGCGTAATTATGCATGTAACACAACTAATTAATATATTATTTCAACTGTGAAATAATTGTTATATCCTTTCGTTTCTTAAAATACAAGAAGAAGTTGATTTGATAAAATACGATCTATGGCGGTAAGTAGATACTTAAATCTCCTTCCCGATAAATCCATTTTATGAAACTACTAATGCTCTCTTTATTAGCTCTCGCCAGCTGTGGTATAACAAATTCCAAATTAAATCCAGTACAAGTAGAAAGATCGGTGCTTACAATTGATCGCATTCAAACTCAGTACAGGTATCCTCAGCTTTCCTATTACGTTATCTGGAAAGACAGGCGTGGCATTGAATACAGGGAAAGATTAAATAAGGTAGAAGATACTGTTTACATGAAAAAAGGAATGTCCTTTGCCCAGTTGTTGAAAAGGTGAAAGTATTATTTGTTTTTATTCTCCCTCATTTTTAACTCACCCCACCCGGGTCCTTCAGGAGCCTCCTTCCTGTTTCTATATTTACCCCCTGCGTGCGATGTTGCCAAAACAGGAGCGTTCGGTTCTTTATACACCGGATCCATAGGTTCTGGTTTCTTCCGGCTCGCTTCATAATCACGGTATTCCTGCGAATGCCTCGATATCATCACACAGCTAAACTTCGTTATATTTTCATGATGGTAATGCTGGTTGGCTTTTATGAAATATTCCATAAATACCGGGTCAATATGTAGATTTTCGGTTTCCCTAACTCCGGATATGACTTCGTTGTTTTTTAATATTATTGTTATTTGATAAAAGGGCATATTCAAATATACTAAATAATTTAGCAATGTTGTTTTTTAGTGTAAACCTCGTTTAATAGGAGGGAAGAGTAATCAGCAGGTCGAACCTGTAAGGTTCTTCCTGACAGCTAATAGCGGAAAGGCGATAGCCAACGCGTCAAATCTCCAGGATGGAAACAACCCGCATTCTGGAGATTTCAGCTGAAGCGCGCAAGAGTACATTACGCGAGAACCTGCAGCGCTTAGCTGAAATGACAAATAAAAATTAAGACGCTTCCGGTCCAGTCTGAAATCTCCGAGATGGGAAACAACCCGCATTCTGGAGATTTCAGCTGAAGCGCGCAAGAGTACATTGCGCGAGAACCTGCAGCGCTTCGCTGAAATGACAAACAAACATCCTGTCATTTCAGCCAAAGCGCGCAAGAGTACATTACGCGAGAACCTGCAGCGCTTCGCTGAAATGACAAATCAATATTGCGGGTTATGTACCCTATCAGCATAAACAACCTGCAACGAAATATTCAAATCTGCGGTCATCTCATCATGAAGCATACATTATCAACTATACTAATACTGCTGTTTTTAGTTTCATGCAAAAAACAAAATTTATAGGACCTTCGATGAAAAGGAGATTTTTTTCAATACCCATTATTCATTCCCCGATAACAATACAGTTAGTGTCAGGAAAGACACTCTTTTTTTTGTTCTTCGAATTGTTATGCGGATGGCAGAACTTCCATTTTACAAAAAAATAGACCCGTAAGTCATCTAGCATTTAAAGCAGCATTGTACAGCATTTACATATTGATACAGCTGTGAATTTTGGAAATGATAAAGTAAAATATATCTTACCTTGGTGCTGCCTCACCTTGAAGAGGCTTTCGGCGTTAGCAGTAATTTAAAATCAGTATATGCATCATTTAAAATGGCTTATAATATTTGTTTTATTTTTCTTTAACATCTTTTCATCTTATTCACAAAGGCCAAAAGTTGAATTGGCAGGAACTGAAGTAATCAGATTCACTTCTGCTATTGACAGCCACCAATACGTTCTATATATAAACTTACCCGATAACTATGCTAAAGCAAATAAAAAGTATCCTGTTTTATATGTAACAGACGGGCAATGGTTTTTTGCTTCGATGTATGTGGGGTATGGAGGTCAGCATTATGATGGCCTTGTTCCTGATTTGATAACTGTAGGCATCACCTGGCCGGATAACTTTGACGCCAACCGGCGACGCGACTTCACGCCGAACAAAATGGAGGGTATGCCCGGCTCAGGCAATGCGCCAAAATTCCTGGCCGTAATAAAAAATGAGATTATTAAAATAATCGACTCTACGTATCGTGTTCAGGAAAACGACAAAGCCTTATATGGCACTTCGCTGGGAGGCCTCTTTGCATTATATACGCTCTTTCATGAACCTACCCTTTTTAATCGTTACATTATAATAAGCCCCTCCCTGGATTGGGACAATGAACTACTTTTTAAATATGAAAAGAGTTTCGCTGCGAAAAATAAAACGTTGAATGCTAAAATATTTATCAGTTCCGGTGAATATGAAGAAGCATCCTCTTCTACAAGTACTTTTAAAAAATTTGTTGACCAGGTAAAAGCCAGTAAATATAAAGGACTTGAGTTAGAAAGTATGGTAGTAAACCGAATGGGTCATAGCGGCTCCGGCACCGTCGGCGGTATTATAGGATTGCAGTCGATATATAGCAAACCGGTAGTTAAACTTGCCAACTCAGTACTGGATCAATATGCCGGCCATTATTTATTCGGTAACGACACTTTATCCGTAAGTCGCTCCGGCAGTGACCTGTATGGCCAGTCTGGATTTGGGAAATCTAAATTATTGGCAGAAACAGCCGAAACGTTTTACATCAAAGGTGTGAACGCATCGCTTCAATTTAAAAAAGATAGTAAACAAAAAGTATCTGGTTATGACCTTATGCTAAGTGATACCACGCTTTTTTTTAAGAAACTTGATTGAATTGGTTGAGCTGACTAAAAAGTAGGTTCGACCTGTGAGGTCTTTGAGACCTCACAAGTCGAACCTACTCATGGGCAGGACAAATACCCCGCAGCCCATCAACAAAACTAATTTGCTGTATATTGCGCTAAGTTAAAATAACAGTGTTCTTCATTGACTTAATTGCAGATAGTGGATCAGACCAGGACAGATTTAAGCAGCTTAAATAATAAACAAAGGGAAGCCGTTGTCAGTGAAGACAAACGGCTTTTAGTTTTGGCGGGCGCCGGCTCTGGTAAAACCAAAACACTTCTTCAAAAAATTATTTATTTGATTGAAGAGAAGGGGGTAAGTCCCACCAACATTCTCGCCATCACTTTTGCCAAAAACGCCACCAATGAGATGATTGATCGTTTGATTATTTCTGCGGACACAACAGGGCAATACGAAAAGATATTGTTTGACAAGCGCATGAACAAACAAGACAAGGACAGGGAAAGATATGTTCACCAGAAAAAATATAAATGGATCGACGGTTTAACAATCAGAACCTTCCACGGTTTTTGTTACGGTATCCTGCGTAACTACGGGGTGAATGAGTTTGATAACAAGTTTAAAATTATCAGTGACGAAAAACGAAACGAAGAAGACGAACTCACAAAGTATGTTGCGTCCGAGACAATTTTTGAAGTGATTCACAAACTTTTGATTGAACTATGCGAGGACACAGAATTTTTGCTTCGGCTGAAACGCTATATATTAGATTATATCATTGACAAAATACATTTAAAGAAAAACGACCGCCTATATTTGCCAAAAGACGGCAAATATTTCACAACGCTCGACGGAACAAAAGTCCGGTCAAAATCTGAACAGTTTATTGCGGATTGGTTCTACCGGCATAGCATAAAATATGAGTATGAACCTTTGCTTAACGTGAAGGACTTCGCTTTTCATCCTGACTTTTTCATTCCGGAAGCCAATCTTTACATTGAACATGTAAGCAATAAAAGTTTTTCAACCTTCGACAAGGAAGAACAATTTGAAAAAGGAAATCTCCTTTTAGTAAAGACCTATGAAAGTATGACAAAAGACTCCGCTTTGTTCAATCACACATTAGATAAAATTGTAAAAAATCGGTTGCCAGCAAACTATCACAAAACGGTTTTGCTCACCTATAAAGAAGAATTTAACGGCTATCACGAAAACGTAAAAGACTTCGTTACGCAAATCATGCGCATCACCGATATGATTAAAGTGGAGAATATCGATGTAAAAGTAGTTTCGCAAAATGCAGGGAAGGATCAGCATGAAAGAGTCAGGAATTTTTATGAATTAGCTATCCCGATCGTTGAGAAATACACTCACTACTGTACTGACAAATCCTACCTCGACTTCAACGACTTGATTTCCAGAAGCATTTCGCTGTTTAAAAATCATGAGGACATAACTAATAAATATAAAAATAAATACCAATACATTTTGGTAGACGAGTTCCAGGACGTAAATAATCTACAGGTTGCATTGATCAAACTATTACTTACCGACCAAACACAATTGTTTTGTGTTGGTGACGACTGGCAAAGCATTTATGGGTTCAGAGGTTCTAACGTTAATTACATTGTTGACTTTGAAAATCATTTTCCAAATTCAAAAGTTGTAATCCTCAATTTAAATTATCGCAGCACTCAAAATATTGTTGGGGCAAGTAACGAAGTAATAAAACACAATAAATTCAAGGTTGAAAAGGAAATTCAATCTTCAAAAAAGTCTGAACATAAAATTGTGGTTTATGCGGGCAACAGCGAAGAAGATAATGTTCAATTTTGTTTTGACAGGGTACAGGAGCTTTTGAAAGAGGGACTAATGAACGATGATATCCTGTTTCTATACCGGCGAAGTAAAATGTATTCACCTTATTTTTTTCGTTTCAGAAACGAAAATGTAAAAGTTCAGTCAAAAACCATTCATGCTGCAAAGGGATTAGAAGCAAAAGTTGTTTTTATTATTGGCTTAACAGGCGGCAGCGGTGGCTTTCCAGACATTTGGATGGAGGACAGGATTTTCCAGGTCATAAAAAAAGCAAATCATGATTTGCTGATGGAAGAAGAAAGAAGATTGTTTTATGTTGCCATCACCAGAGCTAAAGACAAGCTTTTCCTGATAACGGAAAAGGGAAACGAGTCTGGTTTCTTAAAAGAGATCCCGGATATATTTACCGTAAAAACAAGCATACCGATAAAATCAGTCGTCGATAAAATAATTACCTGCCCTAAATGCTTCAGTGAATTGGAGAAACTTTTTGCTTTCTGTCCCTACTGCGGATATAAAATAACTGAGTAACCAGGCCACTAATACAGCAGCCTAAAATTTAAACCATTTGTCCTTTCTTTGCATTTTTTTAAGGGGGTGACTAAAAACATAAAAGAGGGTTCGACCTGTGAGGTCTTGAAGACCTC
>JBDSBP010000153.1:0-3595 GCA_039921525.1 Chitinophagaceae bacterium
AGAACGTATTTCTTTGACGTTAGAGCAACCCGAAGCAATGACTATTATCTTACTATTACGGAAAGTCGTAAAAAGTTTAATGAAGATGGTTATGACAGGCACAAATTATTCCTTTACAAGGAAGATTTCAACAAGTTCCTGAAAGCTTTAACCGAAGCAGTTGATTATGTAAAAACGGACCTGATGCCTGATTTCGATTTCGACGCATATAATCATGACCAGGTTGCCGAACAGGAAAATGAAGGGATATTGTCTGAACAACCGGAAGCTGAACCGGAAACTATTGAGATCATAGAAGAGGTAAAAGTAGTAACTATTATACCCGTTACAACTGTTATCAATAATAACGATGAAGAGGTTGATAAATGGTAGTATGTTGAATCAGTGTAGTTTCAAATCAGGTTAGATTTTTTTTGCAGTTGTTGTAAGTAAGTTTTCACTGCTATTTCCGCGATAGCATTATTACCGGTAGCAGAATATATTTAATTTCGTGATGGCAATCCATCAAATTAAAACATCAAACCGGATTATTGAAGGGATGATGTTTTTGCTTTTAATGCTGAAGCGTATTTATGTTTATATTTAGATCATTAAAGCAACGATGTCAACGTTGACGAGTAAACGAAGGTTGCATTTAGAAAAATATATCCAACCGGTCCCAGGTACGTTGTTACGTAAGTACCTGGTAGTAATAGCTCAAAATAATTGAAGTTTTCACAAGAGGCTTACTCAAGGGTTGTCTGAAAACCTGTGAGAGTGATTGTTCTATTTTCCACTCCTTATTCAAGGAGGGGAAGATAGAGTGCATCTCTCACAAGCTAAACGTCTTATCTAACCCCCAATCACCTCCGATCTTTATACCAATTAATAAGCCCGTTCGTCGATGAATCATGTGAATGCACGGGCTCGTTATTTTCCAGCTCCGGCAGAATCTTGTTGGCCAGCTGTTTACCTAACTCCACTCCCCATTGATCAAAGCTGAATATGTTCCAGATAATTCCCTGCACAAATATCTTATGTTCATAAAGGGCAATGAGTTTGCCGAGTGTAAAAGGGGTGATCTTATTGATCAAGATAGAATTCGTTGGCCTGTTGCCCGGGAAAACTTTAAAGGGTAACAGTCTCTTAATATCTTCTTCCGTCATTCCTGATTGGTCTAATTCTTTTTTTGCTTCTTCGGATGTTTTACCATTCATCAGCGCTTCTGTTTGTGCAAAAAAATTAGATAATAATTTGTTGTGATGATCACCGATGGGGTTATGACTGACTGCCGGAGCAATAAAGTCGCAGGGAATCAATATTGTTCCCTGGTGTATCAGTTGATAGAACGCATGCTGACCGTTGGTTCCGGGTTCACCCCAGATAATGGGTCCGGTTGAATAGGTTACATTAACACCTGTTCTGTCTGTTCTTTTACCATTGCTTTCCATATTGCCCTGCTGAAAGTATGCAGCAAAGCGGTGCATGTACTGATCATACGGTAATATCGCTTCGCTTTGCGAGCCATAGAAATTGGTGTACCATAATCCTACCAAAGCTAACAGCACCGGCATATTTTTTTCAAAGGAGGTAGATTGAAAATGGTTATCCATTGCATGGGCGCCCTTAAGCAGTTGCTCGAAGTTTCCGTATCCTATTGTTAGAGCAATAGACAACCCGATAGAGCTCCATAATGAATACCGGCCACCCACCCAATCCCAGAACACGAACATATTAGTGGCATCGATACCAAATTTGGTCACCTCTTTTTCATTCGTTGAAAGCGCCACAAAATGTTTCGCTACAAAAGCCGGATCTTTTGCTTCTGCCAGGAACCAGTTACGCGCGGTATGCGCATTGGTCATTGTTTCCTGCGTAGTAAATGTTTTGGAAGCTATTAAAAAAAGGGTTTCTTCCACGGTAACTTTTTTCAAAGCCTCTACTATATGCGTAGCATCTACATTTGAAACAAAGTAGGTTTCAATATCATCTATCTTATATGGCTTTAAGGCTTCCGTAACCATTAACGGCCCGAGGTCACTGCCCCCAATTCCAATATTTACGATGTACTTTATCTTTTTACCAGTATAACCTTTCCACTCGCCGCTTTGTATCGATAAACAAAAACGTTCCATTTGTTCAAGCGCTTTATTTACGTCGGGCATTACATCTTTGCCATTTGCATAGATCGGCTTTCCGGAAAAATTTCTCAAAGCCACATGTAATACCTGCCTGTTTTCTGTTTCATTGATTACTTCCCCATTAAACATTGCAGAGATAGCCTCACCCACTTTACATTCATCTGCCAGGTTAAGTAATAGTTCTTTGGTTGTAGTGTTGATCAGGTTTTTGGAAAGGTCAATTAACAGATCTTCATCACTGAAAGAATATTGCCGGAAACGGTCAGGATCATCCTGGAATAATTTCCGCAGATGGGTCTGTTTCATTACTGTTTCATAATGATCTTTTAATTGATGCCATGCGGCAGTATTTGTCAGCGGTACTTTTGGTAACATGTTGGTTGAATTAATAAGTTATAAAAATAGGGAACCTGTTTGATTTGCGAGGTAAGATTTGGATTTGCCTGATTTCGAAATCCAAAAATTACATACCCATAACTAAGATTACCCCCTGCCTCTAATAAGTACTAACTTGTATTTTAATGTAAAACATGCGTGATTAGTTTTTTAACCTGGTTATGTTTCCTACTTTAGTATCAGCAATAATTATTTATTTATTTTTTAAACAATTTAAATTTTTAAGCATTTCAGCCGGGTACTAACAAACGTATTAAAATTTTAATAGTAAGAAATATTTAAATGTAGTCTTATAAAATTTGTTAGGCCGGTGAATCTGACATTGCCCCGTTTTAAAACCAATATTATCCTTAACCAGGTAAATGCAAAAAGATGTCGCATTTATTTACTATGAGAGTTCAGTTCTTGTGGATCCCAGCCACTCGTTATTAAAGGTCGTTTTGATTAAGATTATTTTTTAATGTAGGCAATTGTAAAGTTCAGGGGCTGCTAGTGTTAGGCGGCCCTTTTTTTTATAATTCATTTATGACTGCCAGGGTTTTCCTCACCATTTCTTCGTTTATCCCTAAATGTGTCACTATCCTGACCTGGCTTGCTGAAATAGCAATGGTCAAAATTTCTTTTTCTGCCAGGTTTGCCGATAATCTCTTTGCTGTAAGTGGATCTTTTACTTCACAAATAATAATATTTGTTTCAACGGGCAGCATTGCTGACACAAATTCTTTTCTACCTAAAGCCTCTGAAATTTGTTTTGCGTGAATATGATCCAGTTCAAGTCGTTTCACATGATTTTCCAACGCATAAATTCCTGTAGCAGCCATAAATCCTGCCTGCCGCATCCCGCCACCAAAAACCTTTCGTACTCTTCTTGCCTGCCTGATAAAATCTTTAGTTCCCAATAAAATGCTTCCTATCGGGCATCCCAGCCCTTTATTCAGGCAAATGGAGATAGAATCAAAAATTTTTCCATATTGATGGGGTGTTTCGCCTCTTGCTACCAGGGCATTAAATAAGCGCGCACCATCGAGGTGTAAAATAAGCTTGTGCTCTTCACAAACTTCTTTAATTTTTCTTATGTC
>JBDSBP010000154.1:0-5365 GCA_039921525.1 Chitinophagaceae bacterium
ATCGGCAAACGTATTAAAATAGGCGCCTCCCTGCAGCCAGCCTACATCTCCCAAACCCGCACCAATACCAATGCCAGTCGAGACGATATCATCGGTGTTTCTATCTACGCAAATCCAACATTGAAGCCCTATAACGATAAAGGCGAGTTAGTGCCTTATCTTGTTTCGCCGCAAAATAAATATCATTCAGCCTGGAGTTTTGTAAACCCGTTATTTAATCTAAGAGAAACAGACCAGTCGGATAAAGAATTTCAAAGCCTGGGACTGGCTTACCTTGAATGGAAGATCACAAAGGACCTCAGCGTCAGGTCGTCCCTTAACACCAATTGGTCAACGGCAAAGTATTTTCAATATTTACCCAGTACAGTGGGCTCTTCCAACACGCCACCTACTACAGGCACCGGCAGGTCAATAACTAATACAAGTCAGAATTTTGACTGGCTCGTTGAAAACACGGCTACCTACGAAAAATCATTTGGTAATCACCGGTTCACGGCGCTGGCCGGTTATACCACACAGAAAAGCACTGCCCGCGGAATAAATCTTAACGCTGATCCTTATGCGAACGACCTGCTTCAAACCATCAATGCTGCCCAGGCAATTAAAAGCTGGGGCGAAAGTGTTAACCAGTGGAGCATGATATCGTACCTGGGAAGGATTAATTATTCATTTAATGAGAAGTATTTGCTTACTGCAACTTTCCGCTCAGATGGTTCATCGAGGTTTGGTTCTGAAAACCGCTATGCCAGTTTCCCATCATTGGCAGCAGCCTGGCGGCTTTCGCAGGAAGATTTTATTAAGAACATCAAGTCGATTGATAACCTGAAACTACGTGCCAGCTTCGGAACAAGCGGCAACAATAACATTGGTAATTATGCCTCGCTGGCATCGGTGAATGCAGGTTCTTATATATTTGGCAGTACGCAGGTGTCTGCCGCTACCATTGGTATTTCTAATCCAAGCCTTACCTGGGAGGAATCCCAGCAAATCGACGGCGGGTTCGACTTGTCGATGTTCAATAACCGGCTCACGCTGGTAGTTGATGTATATAACCGGAAGAGTAAGAACATGCTGCTAAGCAATATCATTCCGGCTATTACAGGATTTAATACACAGATTGTGAATATGGGTAATGTACAAAACCGGGGATTGGAAATTGCGCTGGGAGGCGCGCCGGTATCTTCGCGTGATTTCCAATGGGACGTAAATATGAATATTGCGATTAACCGCAACAAAGTGCTTTCCTTAAATAAAAATGGCGACAGGATCTTATCAGGTAACAATGATAATAACCCTACGCACGTTACGGTGGTTGGAAAACCCATCGGGCAGTTTTTCGGGTATATGTTGCAGGGATTGTACACAGCTGCTGATCTGTTGGATCCCAAGGTTCCCAAGTATCCACAGGTTTACGCAGGGGCAGGGAAATACCTTGATGTTGACGGAGACGGGCAGATCAAGGATCTGTCCGATTATACCATTATCGGTAACCCTTACCCGGATTTCATATTCGGGTTTTCCAATAGTTTCTCGTACAAAAGTATAAGCCTTTCCGTTATCGTTAACGGCCAATCTGGTGGACAGGTAGTAAATGGTTTGCGCCAGACTGTGGATAATCTCCAGGGATTTTTTAATGTGAGCAAAGAATGGGTGAACCGATACCACAGTGCGCAAGAGCCAGGTGATGGAATACATTATGGCATTCCGAATACAACACCAAGCCTCGGGCACCGCATGAATACTCTTTGGATAGAAGATGCGTCTTATCTACGAATCTCTAATGTTACCCTGGGATATGCATTACCAGCTACCTGGATGAAACGAACAGGTTTTATGAATGGTGGGCGGTTATACGTAACCGTTCAAAACCTGGCTACGTTCACAAAGTATGGTGGCGCTAACCCCGAGGCACAATCGGTGAACATCAATAATACATTGTCGCCGGGATACGATATATCTTCCTACCCATTATCAAGAACTGTATCTGCGGGACTTAACCTCTCGTTTTAAACGGTCTGAACATTATTTTATTAAACAAGATTTTTGTTATTATTTACCACCGTTATGAAAAAATTATCATTCCTTTTTTTAATATTAGTTTTTAGTTCCTGTAAAAAGGATTTCCTTACCATTTACCCGGAAAATTCTTTAAACGAAGGAAATTTTTATAATTCTGAAAAGGAATATATCCTGCTGGCGAATGGCTGTTACCTTGGCATGCGTAATTATGAAAAGGAACAACATTGGGTGATGGCGGAATTGCCTTCCGACAATGGCAGCTTCCAATACAACAATGTGTCAGGTGAAGCATCAAAAGGCGTTATCGACCAGTTGCTTTTCGCTTCCAACAATATTATCTACTCTGCTTTCTGGAATTTCTCTTACAGTGGAATAACAAACTGCAATAAATTATTAAGTGAAATTGACCGGCCGGGTGTAACCTGGTCCAAAGAAACATTAAAGGATCGATGTGCCGGTGAAGCCCTGTTTTTAAGGAGCCTGTATTACTTTAATTTGGTCAGGCAGTTTGGCGGTGTTCCCCATGTATTGCAACCCATCACGTCGGTGGAAGCTGTAGGCATTAAGCGATCAACAGAAGACGAGGTTTATGCACAGGTTGTTGCAGACTTGAAAGACGCCATAGGCCGTTTAACCACTGCCAAAGATGTAGAAGAAATTGGCCGGACAAACCTGGGTGCTGCTACTGCTTTATTAGGCAAGGTATATCTTACCATGCATAAATATACAGAAGCAGAAGCCATGCTTAAAACGGTGATCGATTCAAAAAAATATTTCCTGCTTGCGAACTATGCGGATATATTCAATCCTTCAAAAAAAGACTACACAGAAACAATTTTCGCCATCCAGTATTCTGAAAACAGCACTGAACTGGCGAACCGTTTCATTTTTTGGTTTGCGCCATGGAACTCGACGGGTGCGGTCACTAAACGTGCCAACATCAGCATCATATCCGGTGGGTGGAACCAGCCAACAGACGACCTCATAAATGCTTTCGAAGCGGGAGATAAACGTAAAGCCGTTTCTATCGGTATTTATAATGGCAAGGACTGGGATGGTATCGTAAAATCGATTCCTTATTGCGCCAAATACTTTCCACCAATATCCGCTCCTGATGACCGGTGTGGTGATAACTTACCTGTGATACGATATTCTGATATACTATTAATGTATGCAGAAGTGTTGAATGAGCTGGGCCGAACTGCCGATGCGTTGCCTTTTGTACAACTTGTGCGCAACCGTGCAGGACTAACCAACGTTTTGTCAGGATATTCAAAAGAGACCTTAGCTGCTTTGATTGCCAAAGAACGCCAGGTAGAATTTTGTTTCGAGAACCAACGCTGGTACGACCTGAAAAGAACCGGTAAGACCATTGAAGTGCTGACGGCCCATGGTATCCGTGAAAAGGCAAAACGCACCTACTTGTTCACCACCGCTTTCCAGGTAGAACCGTATAAGTTACTGGCACCGCTACCCGAAACCCAGGTGGTGATTAACCAGTTAAAACAGAACCCGGGATATTAGGTAATTGTTAATGGTTAATTGTTAATGGTTAATGGTTAATGATTAATGGTAGATGAACATTCGTTAATCGTCAATAAAAGAATTTATGTTAAGAGTATTATTTTCTGTAATCTTATTGTTTTTATTTCCCGGTTTCATTTTCTCGAACGATAAAAAACCTTCGGGCAAACCAAATATCGTTTATATAATTGTAGACCAGTGGCGCGCGCAGGCAACGGGGTATTCAGGAGATAAAAATGTAATTACTCCCAACCTCAACCGGTTGGCTTCGCAAAGTATGAATGTCAAGAACGCAATATCAGGCATGCCGGTGTGTACACCTTACCGGGCTTCATTAATCAGTGGTCAGTATCCGTTAACCACGGGCGTATTTATGAATGATGTCATGCTGGATACGTCAAGAACCACCATAGCCAAGGTTTTCAGAAGTAATGGATACAATACGGGCTTTATCGGCAAGTGGCATATTGATGGCCATGGCCGTAAAAGTTATATCCCTGAAAACAGGCACCAGGGGTTTGAATACTGGAAAGTATTGGAGTGCACGCATGATTACAATAATTCCGTTTACTATGCAGGTAACTCAGATAAACAATTAAAATGGAATGGATATGATGCCATTGCACAGACGGATGATGCATGTAAATATATAAGTGAACAATCAACCATTAGCAAGCCCTTCCTGTTGTTTATTTCTTTGGCGCCCCCGCATGACCCTTATCAAACGGCGCCAGAAAAATATCGCGCTTTGTATGAAAATAAAGAATTAAAAATTAATGATAATGTGCCCGCGCGGTTCCGGGAAAAGGTAAAGAGGGATCTTAAAGGATACTATTCTCATATGTCAGCACTGGATGATTGTGTAGGAAAGATCTGGCAGACTATTAAAGATGCAGGTATAGAAAATAATACCATCCTGATTTTTACGGCAGATCATGGCGATATGGTGGGTGCACATGGATCGTGGAATAAACAGCAGCCCTATGAAGAAAGCATCCGCATTCCATTCCTGGTGCATTATCCTTCTGTGTTCGGTACTAAAGGTAAGGCCTCTACGGTGTTATTGAACACACCTGATATTATGCCTACCTTGTTAGGTTTCACCGGTCTGCCGGTGCCTTCTTCGGTAGAAGGAAAGGATTTATCAAAGGTGATATCAGGTAAAGCGAAGGACAATATAGAAGAAACGTTGATTTCCTGCGTACAGCCTTTTGGACAATGGAGCAGAAGGATTGGTGGCAAAGAATACCGGGGTATAGTTACCAGGCAATATACCTATGCCAGGGATTTGAAAGGCGCCTGGTTGTTGTTTGACAATATCAAGGATCCGTTGCAGGTAAATAATATAGTTGGTCAGTCCGATTTCAAACAGGTGCAGCAAAATCTTGATGAAAGATTGAATAAAAAACTTAAGGAAAGAAAAGATGATTTTCTGCCAGGAATGGAATATGTAAAAAGATGGAACTACCTGGTGGATTCTACGGAGACAGTGCCGTATAACAAGATGAACTATGAAGGGAAGGCGATTGTGGAATAGGTGTAGGTATGAGGTATGAGGTATGAGGAAGAAAATATATCGATTATGGTTAGAATTATTTGATATAAACTATTAAAAAGAGGGTTCGACCTGTGAGGTCTTCAAGACCTCAAAGGTGGGGTGTAAAAAATGTGATATTTATTTATTTTTTCTTCACCCCATTTTTATTAATTTAGACATCGAATCAAACATCTGATTACTATGTCTGAAAACGAAATCATTGAAAGCGAAGATACTCGTATTTGGAAACAGAAAGCCATTGACAGGAGACTGCAATTAAAGGAA